>CABQLK010000030.1 GCA_902465015.1 uncultured Collinsella sp. | reverse complement strand
AGAGGTGGGTGATAATATGTATAAAAGAGGTGATCAAGCGTGCCTAGTGTAAAGAAACGTGGCGGATTGGGACGTGGACTCAATGCTTTGGTCTCAGAGGCCGAGTATGAGACCGGCGGTTCGGCTGCATCGGCTTCAAATGCCGCATCTGAATCAAAACTACCTATTGAGGATATCGTTCCCAACCCTAATCAGCCGCGAATTCACTTTAACGAAACTGAACTTCGCGAGTTGAGCGAGTCAATCCAAGAACATGGCGTTTTGCAGCCGCTTTTGGTTCGCAAGCATGGAAACGGCTATGAGATCATCGCTGGTGAGCGTCGTTACCAGGCGTCAAAGCTTGCTGGCCTTGAAGAATTGCCAGTCATCATTAAAGAGGTAAATGATGAAGAGATGCTGGCTCTTGCTCTTATCGAAAACCTTCAGCGTTCTGATCTGAATCCCGTCGAAGAGGCTAAGGGCTATCGCCAACTCATTGATGCCAGCGGGATGACCCAGGAGGCATTGTCGAAGGCAGTAAGCAAGTCACGCTCTGCAATTACAAACTCGCTGCGTCTTCTCGATCTCCCCGAAGTAGTTCAGCAGATGATTTTTGAGGGCAAACTTACTGCTGGTCATGCACGTGCGATTCTTGCAGTTCCCTATGAGGACGCTCGAATTCGACTTGCAGAGAAGGTTGTTGCAGAGGGCCTTTCCGTAAGAGCGACAGAAAATCTCGCTCCGTTGTTTTCTGCCGGAGAGACACCTAAGACGCCGAGGCCTGCAACGCCTCAGTCTTTTAAAAAGGCTGCCCGCGTGCTTCGTCAGGTTTTTAATACCAACGTGCGTGTGAAGAGCTCGCGTGGAAAGAATAAGATTGAGATTGAGTTTAAAGACGAGGAAGAGCTCTCTCGTATTCTTGGCGAAATGATTCAGTTTGATCAAGGAGGCCAAGATGAGGAATAAGATTTTAACTGCTATTGCATTGGCGACGACTGTCGCAGCTGGTGCCTTTGCTGGATATAAGATCGCGACAGACGATGAACTTCGAGGTCGTCTGCTTCGAGGCGCGCAAGATATCGTCGATACTTCCAAGAAGAAAATGAATGTTATGACAGAAGATGTTGCCATGCGTACAGCTCAGGTAACAAAGAATCCTAAGATTAATCAAGGTTGGGTTAGCAACCAATGGGAAAATGTAGGCTATTAGGTACCTAACAATTACTTACTATATTTTGATGGGTCCTTGTCTGATTCACGAGACAAGGACCCCGTATTTTGGCCGTAAAAATGGGACCAGTAGCAGCTGATTCAAAATTAAGGTCAAGAAATGAAACGGCCACGGTTGCATTTCCTGCAACCGTGGCCGTTCGATGTTTCACATGAAACGTTTTGGGGTGCGACTCCCCTATGCGTTCTTCTGAACTTTGAAACGCTGCTTCAGCTGTCCGCAGGCGGCGTCAATATCGTTACCACGGGAGTTACGAATCGTGGTCTCGATGCCACGGGACTCGAGACGACGCTGAAGATCCTCAACCTTATGAATCGGCGACGGCTTGAGCGGGCTGCCCTCGATGTCGTTAAGCTGAATCAGGTTAACGTGGCACAGCGTTCCCTCGCAGAAGTCGCAGAGCGCCTGCATCTCGGGATTCGTATCGTTGACGCCTTCGATCATGGCATACTCATAGGTCGGGCGGCGGCCAGTCTTCTCGGTGTAAAGCTGAAGCGCCTCGTGAAGTCGAAGCAGCGTGTACTTCTTAACGCCGGGCATGAGCTTATTGCGCGTCGACTGGATGGCGGAATGCAGGGAAACGGCAAGCGTGAACTGCTCGGGGATGTCGGCAAATTTGCGAATACCTGGAATAACGCCGCTGGTGGAGACGGTGAGGTGGCGAGCGCCAATACCGATGCCATCGGGGTCGTTGAGGATTCGCAGCGCCTTGAGAACCTCATCGTAGTTGGCAAACGGCTCGCCCTGACCCATGAAGACAACGCTCGTGGCACGCTCGCCAAAGTCGTTAGATACATGAAGCACCTGGTCGACGATCTCTTGAGCGGTCAGAGAGCGCTTGAGGCCGTTGAGACCGGTAGCGCAAAAGGCGCAGCCCATGCCGCAGCCTGCCTGGGTGGAAACGCAGACAGAAAGCTTGTTACGGCGGGGCATGCCGACAGTCTCGACGGAAACGCCGTCGTGGTACTCGAGCAGATACTTGCGAGAGCCATCTTTGGAAACCTGCTTGGTTAGTTCAGTCGGCGTGTCAAAGGCAGAAGCATCTTTAAGCTGCTCGCGGAAAGCCTTGGGAAGGTTGGTCATATCGTCAAACGAACAAACGTTCTTCTCAAAGACCCATTCGATGAGCTGCTTCGCGCGGAAGGCGGGCTGGCCAAGTTCGGCCACAAGGTCGCGAATATCGTTTTGGCTCAAGTCGCGAATGTCCTGAGATTTAGTCCTGGGATTCATGGAAGCCTTTCGATTTTGGGGAAACGTAGAGGGTATCGCTACAATATGGTATCAGCTGCAGAAATTATAGAGGAGGAGTCTGCCCATGCCGGGTAAAAGCCTAGAGAACATGCACGTAGCGGTCTTGGCGGGCGGTCATTCCGCTGAGCGCGAGATCTCGCTCAATTCGGGAAAGAACGTTGTGGTGGCACTGAAGGAAGCCGGCTACACCTCGGTGGAGCTGCTCGATACGGCCGCTGATGATTTTATGGTAACCATGGCGACCGGCGGCTTTGACGTGGCGTTTATCGCCATGCACGGTGCCGGCGGCGAGGATGGCGCCATGCAGGGTGCCATGGAGACCCTGGGTATCCCCTACACGGCCTCGGGCGTGCTTGCCAGCGCCTGCGGTGCCGACAAGGAAGTCTCTAAGCTCCTGTACGCCAAGGCGGGCATTCCCATTGCCCCCGGCCTTGCGCTCGAGGTGGGCGATGAAGTCGATATCGATCATATCGTCGAGGTCTGTGGCGAGCGCTGCTTTGTGAAGCCGGCCGTCAACGGTTCCAGCTATGGCATTTCCCTGGTCCATGAGCCCTCCGAGCTGCCCGCGGCAATCGCCAAGGCGTTTGAGTACGGCGACAAAGTGCTGGTCGAGAAGTGCATCGAGGGTACCGAGATCACCGTCGGTGTATACGGTGAAGATGACGTGCGCGCCCTGCCGATTGTCGAGATTCGTAAGCCCGAGGACTGCGAGTTCTACGATCTGGACGTGAAATATGTCGACCCTACGGACATCCATCGCATTCCGGCGCAGATTTCACCCGAGAACTACGCTCGTGCCCAGGAGCTTGCCTGTGCCGCTCACAAGGCGCTCGGTTGCCTGGGCATCTCACGCAGCGATTTTATCGTGAGCGAGGACGGCCCCGTTATCCTCGAGACCAATACCATTCCCGGCATGACCGATACGTCGCTGTATCCGGATGAGATCCGCCACACCGACGACATGACGTTCCCGCAGGTCTGTGACAGCCTGATCCGTATGGGTCTTCGTCGAGCGGGCATTGCATGCTAATCGAGGACGCGGTTTCGTCAGGAACGCCGCAGTTTGTCATCGACTCCTATGCCACGCTTGCCGAACGCGCCAAAACGCAGTCCTTCGGCCTCATCGAGGAAGATGTGATTGTCCTCGATACCGAGACCACAGGTCTTTCGGTGCAGGACAATGAGCTGATCGAGATCTCGGCGGCCCGTCTTTCGGGCCGCGAGGTCGTCGACCGCTTCGATACCTTCGTGCATCCCAAACAGCTGATTCCCGCCGAGATTACCGAGCTCACGAGCATTACAAATGCCGATGTGGCAGATGCCCCGTCGGCCGTTGAGGCCGTAGCCGCTCTCGCCGATTTTGTCGGTGGTTGCCCGGTAATCGCACATAACGCCACGTTCGACCGCTCGTTTATCGAGTCGGTCAAAGGCGGCGTCAACGTGAGCGATATTTGGATCGATTCGCTGGCGCTGTCGCGCATCGCGCTTCCGCGCCTTGCCTCGCATAAGCTGTCTTTCATGGCCGACCTGTTTGGCTGCGACTCTGTGTCACATCGCGCCAACGCCGATGTCGACGCCCTGTGTGGTGTGTGGCGCGTGTTGCTCGTGGCGCTCACCGACTTGCCTCAGGGCTTGATGGCGCGCCTGGCCGACATGCACCCCGACGTACCCTGGTCCTATCGTCCCATCTTCTCGTTCTTGGCGGGACAGAACCCCGGCTCCATCTTCTCTCTCAGCGCCGCCCGTGCTGACGTACTCAAGGCCGATCGGGCAGATGATCGCGTTGATGCGGACGAGCTACCGGTCCTTAAGATGCCGAGCCGTGAGGAAATCGAGGCGGACTATGCTCCGGGCGGTCTGGTTAATCGCATGTATCCCACGTACGAGCCGCGCGATGAACAGATCGCGATGGCGCTCGAGGTCCGTGATGCACTCGTTACGGGAACGCATCGCGTGATTGAGGCGGGGACGGGCGTCGGCAAGTCGATGGCTTACCTGGTGCCTTTTGCCGAGGCCGCGCGCCGCAACAACATCACGGTTGGTATCGCGACTAAATCGAATAATCTCGCCGACCAGCTCATGTTTCATGAGCTGCCCAAACTTGCCGAGCAGCTGGACGGAGGCCTATCGTTTTGCGCCCTCAAGGGCTATGACCACTATCCATGCTTGCGCAAGCTTGAGCGCATGAGCCGCGGCCAAGTCGAAATTACGACTAAGCGTGATCCTGCCGACACGCTTACGGCAGTCGCGGTCATCATGGCGTACGTGTGTCAGTCGGCCGATGGCGACCTCGACTCGCTCGGCATTCGCTGGCGCAGCGTCAACCGTCCCGACTTTACGACGGCGTCGCGCGAGTGCGCCCGTCGCCTATGCCCGTTTTTCCCCGATAAATGTTTGGTCCACGGCGCTCGCCGCCGTGCGGCGCATGCCGATGTGGTGGTCACCAACCATTCCCTGCTGTTCCGCAATGTCGCGGCCGAGGGCAGAATCTTGCCTCCGATTCGTCATTGGGTGATCGACGAGGCCCATTCCATCGAGCGCGAGGCGCGCCGTCAGTGGGCGCGCGTGGTGTCGGCGGATGAATCACGCGCTCTGTTTGAGCGTCTGGGTGGCTCGAGCACCGGCGCGCTAAGCCAGGTTTCCCGTGATTTGGCAACCTCCGAGGGCTCTACGCTCTATCTGGGCCTTACCGCCAAGGCGACGTCGACGGTTGTACGTGCGAGCATGGCGATTGCCGATGTGTTCGATGGCGTTCGCGAGCTTGGCCGCCGTGCACGTGGGGGTTATGACAATGCCAATCTATGGATTGGCCCCGAACTGCGCGAATCTGACGACTGGCATGATTTCTTACAGTCGGCCTGCACTGCCATCGACGCATTGGAACAAGCTGACAAGAGCGTCGACGCGCTGGTGCAAGCCGCAGCCGCCGACAAGCCCGAGGTTGTTGTCGACCTGGGTGATATCTCGCGCCGCCTGCACGAGCTGACCGAGAACCTCAAACTCATCATTGATGGCACCGATGAACACTACGTGTATTCGCTGCAGGTCAATCGCAGACTGCGTGCTGGCGGAGAGTCGATGACCGCAGAGCGCATCGACATTGGCGAGGCCTTGGCAACCGAGTGGCTGCCCGAGGTCCACACGGCTATCTTTGCTTCGGCGACCATGACGGTTTCCAAGAGCTTTGAGCACTTTAACCACGCCGTCGGCCTCGATCGCATCGGTGCATCGACATCATCGTCGCTGCACTTGGATTCGAGCTACGACTTCGATTCGAATATGGCCGTGGTCGTGGCTGGGGATATCCCCGATCCGCGCGATCGTGAGAGCTATCTTACGGCGCTCGCGCGCGTGCTGGTCGACGCCCATCTTGCCATGGGCGGATCGGTGCTCACGCTGTTCACCAACCGGCGTGACATGGAGGAACTGTACACCCGCGTCGAGCCCAAGATGGCCCGTGCTGGTCTGGAACTCAACTGCCAGCAGCGTAACTCGTCTCCGCGTCGTCTACGCGACCGGTTTATCAACGAACCGACCTCGTCGCTCTTTGCACTTAAGGCCTTTTGGGAGGGGTTTGACGCCAGCGGCGAGACGCTGCGCTGCGTCATCATCCCCAAATTGCCGTTCTCGAGCCCCACGGACCCGCTCTCATGCGAGCGCAATCTGCGCGAAGACTGCGCTTGGGCGCGCTATTCGCTGCCCGAGGCCGTGCTCGAGGTCAAGCAGGCAGCCGGTCGTCTCATTCGATCATCGACCGATTGTGGCGTACTCATCTTGGCCGACCCGCGCCTAGTGACGAAGGGCTACGGTAAGAAGTTCTTAACGTCGCTGCCCACGAGCTCCTATCAGCGCATCGAATCGGCGCAGATCGGGCACTATTTGCAACTGTGGCGCCAAGCGCATGAACGGCGCCGCTAAAGCGGGCAGACGAGGGTTTTTGCCATATCGCACAGACGCTCTGACAGGGCGGGGTCATCCAAGATGCGGATGGCCCCGCCCGCTGCGATTACCTGGCTTAACAGCCAGCGCTCGGAGCCGTAGCGCACATTCACTGTTGAGCTGCCCGCCCCATTGGGTTCAATCGACATGATGCCGGGCCAGTCTAGGCGCTCTGCCAAGGCGCGCGGCATGAGAAGCTTCGCGCTCCGCTCCGCCTGGGCGAGGGAGTCATGGAGGGTCGCGGGTTCCGGTGCGTGGCGCACGACGGAGTCATCGGTCAAGACCAGGTCCTCGATTTTATCCATGCGATAGGTACGCTGTTCGTCGACCGCGACATCCCAGGCAACCAGATACGTTTGGTCGCCGTTTGTTGTGATACGCAAGGGGTCGACCAAGCGCTCGCGCGCTTGCGTGTCATCCATCGAGCGATACGAGATGCGGCAGCGAACGCCGTCCCGAATGGCGCAGCTCAGCTGCTGCCAGTGCGATCCGTGGGCGACGGTGTCAAAGACGCGCTGGTTGTAGCCGAGCTCTTTGGGAAGAAGTGCGCGCCGAATTCGAGCCGCCGCTTGGGGTTCGATTCCCAATGATTCAAGTTCATGGTTGAGCACAGCGCCCTCGGCGGCACTCAGGCGCAGCGGTAGCACGCGCCCCGCATCACCGGTAAGGACCACGCACTCGCCGCGGTGTTCGCAGATGATACGTGCGCCCGATTCTCGGTCCGCAAGCGTCGAGACGATCTCGAGAACCTCGTCGAGCGATGCCCCCGTGATATCAAAGCGGCTGCAAAGCTCGTCTCGTGTCATGCCATTCTCGCCGGCGGCGTAGAGGGCCTCCATGATGTCGATGGCGCGCGAGAGTCTTTGCTCGCTGGTGAGTTTACGCACGGGCATGCTCGTGCACCGTCCTTTCGATGAGGTGATTCCACGCCTGCTTGAGAGAATCGGGGGCGACGGGCCTCATGCCATCCATGGCATGGGCCATGCAAAACGAGGCTGCGGCCTCAAAGTCGCGCACGTCAACGGTCCAAGTCCAACCTGCTTCGGTGCGCATGAGTTCGCCTCGTCCGCGTGTGAGACCGCTGATCATATCGGCCTGCGCTTCACGCGCGAACGAGAACGTAGCCGCAACAGGCGGGCGGTCGGCAAAATCGAACTCAAAGAATAAGTAATCGTTGAGGTTGAAATCCGCAGGGATGGCGTAGGCTTTCGAAGGTCTCCAGGCGCGAATGATGCGGTCGCAGCGGAATGTTCTGATCTTGTCGGTGGCATTGTCGAGGCCGCAGAAGTATGCCGCGCCCTCGCGCTCGAACATGCCGTAGACGCAAACGGTCCGTTCGCGTTGCTCGCCGCGTCCGTTTTGGTACAAAAAGCGCAGCGCGCAACGCTCGGCAAAGGCACTCCATACCGCATCGACGGCGGGAGAGCGGCGGATCGGTGCCTCTCCTGTCGCCGACATGCCGGTGAGGTAGGCAATCTTGGAGCGAATGTCGGCAAGCGGCGCGGCAAAGGTGGATGAGCCTGCCGCGAGTGTCTGGTCGATGGCATTGAGCAGGATGTCGGCATCGTCTGCGGTGATGAGACCGCCCGCGGCAAACGTGTGCTCGCGGTCGATCGTCCACGCGCTCTCCTCGGTTTCCTGCGCCCCGGCAGCACGAACCTCCCTGATAACGATGCCGCGTTCGAGCAGCTTATCGCGGTCGCGGCGGAACTTACGCTTGTCTGAGTCGATATTGCCCGAGCCGTATCCCAAATCGGAATCCAGGACGATTTGCTCGGTCGTCAGCGGTTCGGGAGAGCTGTTGAGTACAAAGAAAAGGTTGAGGATGCGCTGAGCCGTTTTATCGAAACCGGGCCCGGGTGCCCCCTTTTTAATTGTCGCGGTCGTATCGCTTGCCGTCATAGAATCCTCGCATGAGAAGGTCGTTTGATGCCATGATTTTAGTCCGATATGGAGATTAGGCTATATCCTTGTCCGCTCGCGGCGTTGAGATGGCCCGAATTCGGTCGTTTGCGCTCGCTCGGGGTATACTTTCGACTATATACGGTTCTAATGTGCATGCATTGGGCCTATTTGTCGGATTATGGATGTGGAGCGCACATGGCGAACACCCAGAACTATATTAACCACCTGCTGCAGGGCACCGGCATTACGCCGGCGTGCAGTGAAGAAGAGCGCCTGGCTGCCGAGGATATCGCTCAGATTTTCCGCAACCACGGCTTTGACCCCGAGGTGCAGGAATTTAATGCTCCCGCGCCCAGCAGGTTGGCGTTTGCCGTTACCGGTATCCTCGCGTTTGCCGGCGCCCTGCTGATGGGCATCGGTGGCGGTGTCGGCTTGGTCGGCACCTTGCTGGCCATTGTCGGCGCCGTGCTCTACGTGCTCGAGCGCACAGGGCATCCCGTGGTTTCGCGCCTGGGAAAGACCGGTGTGAGCCAAAATGTCATTGCCTATCACAAAGCCTCGGGCCCGCTTGCGTCTCCGCGCAACCGCCCGGTGGTCGTTGTCGCACACTACGACTCTCCCCGTGCTGAGCTGCTCGCCCGTGAGCCCTATGCTTCGTATCGTGCGCTTATCGCCAAGCTGTTGCCTGTTGCCACGGTTGCCCCTGCTGCCGTTGCCATCCTGCGCATCCTGCCGCTTCCCGGCGTGCTCAAGGTGCTGCTGTGGGTTGTCGCGATTCTGGCCTCCCTTGTGGCGCTGGTCAACGCCGCCAATATCATCTCCAACCGTTTTGTGCTTCCCTACACGTCTGGCGCGGTGTGCAACAAGTCCTCTGTTGCCGCCATGCTCGGTGTCATGGACAACGTTGCCCCCTATCAGGGCGAAAACGAGTTCCCCGACGACATCCCATTCGATACCTATTTTGGCGAGCAGAAGCGTCGCGCCGAGGAAATGGCGCGCGCGGCGGCCGAGTATGCCGCGGCCCAGCAGCAAAAGGACTACGGAAACACCATTGAATATGAGGAGCCTTCCTACGACGAGGACGAGTTCGGTCAGCCGATTGCTCCCGACGCTCAGGCCGAGCCCGAACAGGATGAGGCTTTCGACGAGCAGATCGAGGGCTTTGAGGGTGCGTCTGCCGACGAGACGCTGATTGGCGCCATCGTGCCCGAGGATCAGAATCAGGCTGTCCAGGCCGAAGAGTTCAATGACGAGGTTCCCGCTGCCGAGCCGGCGGAGGAGTCTGCCGAGCCCGAGCCCAAGCTCTATCGCAACGCCGCCGGCAACATCCGCTTTGGTTCGGATGCCATCCGTGCGCTCGGAATGCTTCCCGAGTCCTGCACGCTCGATTACGAGGAGGGCGAGGAGCCAACGTTTGAGCCCGAGCCTGCCCCCGTCGTGGCTGCGCCTGCGCCCGTTGTCGCTGCGGATGATGAGTCTGCCGCGGTTACCGCTGCCGTTGCCGATCCCGAGGCGGTGTCCGCGTTCGATCCCGCGGCAGGACTGGACATTTTGGCTCCCGCCGCACCGGCGCAAGACGTTGCGGACGAGTCTGACGACGATTACGTTGAACAACCGAGGCGCGTGTCTTACGAGAGCGATACTGATTTTTCGGCCGAGATTCCCGCGGCAACGCCGCATGCCGACATTGCATCCGCGTTCTCGTCGATTGGCGCCAGCGCTTCCAACTTCTTTAAGGGTGCGTTTGCAAAGGGCAAGAAATTTGTCGACGATTTCGAGGAGAAGCGCGCTGCCGCACGCGAGGCTGCCGAGCAGGAGGCTATCGCTCAGCAGCAGGCAGTCGAGGCGGCACGTGAGCTCGCGGCGCAAGAGTTCGAGCAGAACGAGGCTATGCAGTCCGCGCCCGTCGAAGCCGCCGAAGCTACAACGTCCTTTGAGTCCCAGCAACCGGCGTCCGCGGATGTTGTTGAAGCGACGACGTCTTTCGAGGCTCAGCAGCACGTCGATAGCACCATGTCGTTTGATGCCGCGCAGTTCGATTCCACGATAACGTTTGAAAAACAGGGCACCGCGATTGCCGAGCCCCTTCCTGTTTCCGATGAGCAGGGCGACGCGGCAGACGATGACGAGCCTGTTGATGCTGCCGAAATCCAAGATGCCGCCGAGGACGAGCCCGTCGAGGTCAACTCTGACGAAGAGCAATACGCGGCAGCCGAGCAAGATGATTCGACCGAGGTCGAGCAGGAGGAAGTGCCTGCGGTTTCCGAGACTCCCGAGACGGATGAGTCGAGGCCTTATTCCACGCAGATTTTCACCATGCCGACCCCGAGTGGTTCCGGTGCCACGGTTGCCAATGTCGCTCCCACCCAGGACGAAACGGTCGATTCCCTTATGGCCCAGATTTCCTCCCAGGCATCGCCGCGTCCGCAGATGAATGTTCCCGATCCGGCGTCGGCACCGTCGCCTGCACCTTCCTCGTCTCCGCTGGCTTCGGTCCCCGATCCGTCGCTGCCGTCTATGAAGCAGGCAAACGTTGCGTCTCGCACGTCGCTGTTCGACCTTCCCGATCCCTCTGCCCAAGTCAACGACCCCTTTGCTACCGCCCAAGGTCCCGAACCCACATCGGCACCCGTTGCGCCTCCTATGCCCGTTGCGTCGGGCGCGCAGCCGATCGAGACCATTTCGGCTCCCGCCCCGGCGGCACCCAAGTCTCGTAAGCGCGGCCTGGGTGGTCTGTTCGGCCGTAAAAAGAAAAACGAGCAGGACAGCATGAGTGACTGGCTGGGCGTCGAAGACGATTACGATGCCAAGAAGTCCGGTCGCGGTATCGGTTCGTGGGATAACTTCGAGGACGATAACGATGGCTGGAAGGGTGGCGCTACGTCTTCCGATGGCGCTTCTTCCGAAGATATGCTCTCGGCTGTCGCCTCTATGGGCGATGATGAGCTGCTCGGTCACGATATCTGGTTTGTGGCAACGGGCGCCTCGGATTGTGATGGCGCCGGCATGAAGGCCTTCTTGGCTTCGCATCGCGATAAGCTCCGCGGCGTATTCTTTATCAATCTTGAATCCGTCGGCGCCGGTAGGCTTTCGGTTGTGACGGTCGAGGGCGAACAACAACTGCTCAAGGGCGATCGCCGCATCATGAACCTGGTCAGCAAGGTCTGCAAGTCGTTCCATGTCGATTGTGGCGCGCTCGAGATGCCCTATGCCAAGACCGATGCCTATGCCGCGCTCGAGGCGAGCCGCCGAGCCCTCACCATCGCCGGCGTGGACGGCACGCGTCTGGCTTGCGCTCGTACCGAGGACGACCTGCCCCACAATGTCAACCCGACGAACATTGCTACGGTATCCGAGGTCGTGACCGAGGTTATCCGCCGTTCGTAGACGGAGCTCTAAGGAGTCAACGTGTTTTCGTATATTAAGCGCCATTGGCCTGTCTACGTGATTTTGACCTTGATTGCCATTGCGTTAGGATTTGGGGCTGCCTACATCGTGGGTGCGAAGGGCTCGACCCCCGCCTCCGCAATCAGCGAAGAGGTGGAGCAAGAACAGAGCACGGGTGCCGATGGGATTCCTGAGTCCGAGCAGGCAATCGTTGATGGTGGATCTTCGTCTGCAGAGTAGATACGGCGATTCAAATGATTGAAAGCGGGCGAGCCGGGGGACTGGCTCGCCCGCTTTTTCATCGCGCTAGCGGTTCTTTGGGATCGACCTAAGGCGAGCGAACCATAGGGCTGCGGCACCCGAGGTCAGGAGCGCGGTGATGCAAGCGGCGATGGGAACTGATCCTGTTGCCGGTAGGTCCTGCGGTAGGGTACAGCGTTGAATGACACGGTCCTCGTCATGTGACTCAAGTTTATCGCCGCCGCCGTTGCGGCAAAGATCGACGCGCGCGCTGTTGGTGAGTGCGGTTTGGGGCGTATAAGCCGACGTTGCCTGCATGTGCACGACTGCGCCCCGAGCGTCTGTGCCAAGGATTGCTTTGGCATCGTCAAGGTCGTCGTGCTCATCTTTGAGATCATCGCGAGTCCAAGAATCCGCATCGCTTCGAGTCGTAAAGTCGGCAGCTACCGCACCGTATTCAATTCGAATGCCCGTTACGACGGTATTGGATGCAAGGTCGAGCTCTTCCGCCTCGAGTGTGGTGGATTCCGTGGTCGAGACATCCGCCTTCCAGAGGCGCCAGCCGTCGTAATCGACGAGGCGACAGTCCTCACCAAGGCTCTCTTTTACTTCGTCGGACTCAAGCCAAGGATTTTCGTGCCCATCGTCAAGTGTCGCGTTCGCCGGTTCATCGACGTCTGTCGAGTCCAACGGCGTCGTGCGATACCACACGTTGCACAGACCGTTGAGGTCGCCGATGGCGACGGGGGTTTCGATTGAGATGAATCTCGCCGTGCCGTCTTTGGCGCACTCAAGATCATCGGTAATCGTAAACTCATCAACCCAAGTAGTGGAATCGTTTTGAGCATCGATGGTATAGGAGAAAAGCCCATCACTATTGGTTTGCGTCGTGGCGCGGTTTTTACCATCGCCGTTAGCCAACAGGCCCTTTTCGATAGGTTGGACAAGTTCCTGACGCTTGTCGACCTGCCCCTTGATCTCGATGGGCGCATCCTTCATCGCGACGGATTGGACTTCTCCCGTATCTTTTATTTCAAACGTTATCTCCTCGGCAAGGTCATAGGTCCGCGGAGACATCATTTCGCGCAACGAGTAGGTGCCAGGTGCAAGATGTTCGACGCGGTGCGGCTTGTCGGATGAGGTCCAGGAGTCTATTTCGGTTTTATCGGGACCATATAAGGTGAGCTGTGCGCCTTCCACTTCCTGCTCACCGCTTGCATCGACCTTGGAGATATCAACCTTGGTGTAATCGTCGGATACGTTAAGCCGTGCTTCTACAACGGGTGTTTTCTGGTCGGCATAAGTAAGGTCGACAATATGGGTTGTCCGATCGAGCAAGAAGCCTGCCGGCGCTTGAGTCTCGACAACCTCGTAGCGTGCGGTGCCAGATCCCAGCGGGAGGTTGTCCGCGCGTGCTTCTCCAGTTTCATCCGTCGTGACGGTAGCGACAGTCTCACCGTCGAGCGCGGCAATGCTACCGTCGGGGCGCACGATATCACCCGAGGCACGGATCTCAAAGACGGCGCCCGCGAGGCTGCTGCCGTCTACGGCATCGGTTTTAACGATCCTGATGTTTCCGGTCGCGGCGTGGTCATAATACGAGGCGATTGCAACGGGCGTTAGGTTCATGTCGGCGGGTATGTTTACCTCGATCTCCTCGCCGACAAGATAGGGCTCTTTGGCCGAGGTTTCGCGTACATAATAGGTGCCCGGCACGAGCGATTCGGGCAGTGTGACGGTCCCGGTCGCGTCAGTCGTAAAGGTGTCCATTACGTTATGTGCTGGATACCAGCAAATTTGTGAGACAGGTTCGTGATTGCTGTCTAGGAGTTGGAAGGTGAATCCGGCTAGTGGAACAGAAGCGCCTGTTTGGGCATCGCGTTTTACAATCTGGAGATGCGTCGACAGCGCGTGGTTGTCCACGATATATTGAAGCTCGGCGCCGTTGGAAATCTGATTGGCCCCGACGGTCCATTCCCCTGCACGTTTAAAACCCTCGGGGACGGTTTCCGGAACCTCGCGAACCGTGTAGCCGGCACGGTCGTATGGGACGGCTCCGTGGACACCGGCGGGTCGCTTACCTGTGCCGAACCATGCTTCGGGCTGGTCTTTGGTGGAGGCAAAGCCATAGATGTTTGTGGTCAGTGTGCCAACAACCTGCTGAGAGCTGTTGCTGACAACCTCAAAGACAACACCACCCGCCGGCTGCTCCAGGCCGGATTGGTCGCTATTGCCGTAATCCTTGAATTTGGAAATCTCAAGGTCAAAAGCAATGGGGATATCGGAAATGCGAGATTCGATCTCGACCACGCCTGAATCGCCGAGCTGGTCGGCTCCAACGGTATAGGTCCAGCTGTCGTTGGATGGCAGGTAGCCCTCGGGGGCTTTTGATTCGTAGATGGTAAAGGTTCCTAAGGGGACATCGGCGAGGGTGGCCCGACCGCTTTCGTCGGTCGTGAGGATTTGCGCCCATCCAGGGGTTGATTGTGACACACACGTGAACTCTGCTCCTGCGAGTGAAGATCCCACCTGGGGGCCGGCATTCGTCGCGGCATCGAGTTTTACGATACGCAGGTTGATGGTGCCGGGCTGTTCATCAATGGCGACCTGTCCACCGTCATTCCCCGTGGTAAAGGCGATGCGATCACGACGGGGGACATAGCCGGCCGGCGCCTTCGTTTCAACTAGGTAGTATGCCGTGTTGGGCAGAAGTGTTGCTTGCGCCCGACCGTTGCTGTCCATCTGGATGGTGCCGACATGCGCGCCGCTGGCGCTCTCAAAAATATCGAATGTTGCCCCGTCAAACTGATAAGTATTGTTCCCACTGGTAATGGCGGCGTTTGCAGACTGTTTTTTGAAGGAAACAGAGACCGCCGGCAGTACATAGAGCATGTCTTGACGTTTGCTGCCGCCCGATACGGCTCCTAGATAGCGCCGCGCGCGGTGCGGAGCGGCTTTGATGCTTCCTGATTTTGCGTTGTCGTGGAGCCACCGCGCAGCCGCCACGACTTCATTGTCGGCGGTAAAGTGCCCACTCTTGGTTTTGCCCTGAGCGGTCGTGTAGGAGTAGGTGCCGTCGACATGGGTAGTGCCGTTGAGCATCCATACGGCAAGCTGGGTTGCGGCGCGGGCGCGATCGGGTGAAAGATGGTAGCCGCCAAACGACGTGGCGGTAGGATATCCGTGACAAACGATTGCCGCGAACTCGTCGTCGAGCCACACCCAGCCTTGATCAAAGTTGAGCCATGGGCCGCCCGGCTTGGTGGGGCCGGGGCGCTCCTGGTTCATGCAGTAGGCAATCGAGGCGTCTTGAGCTTCATACTTGCCGATAAAGAAGGGCCCACAATCATCGCTAATAGTGCGGAAGCCGAGCTGGTCGTAGCCATCGACGGCAAATGCGGCTCCCGGTGTCAGGCAGCCGAAAAGCAGGAAGAGGAGCAGGAGCAGCGGACCTGTTGCGATTGCGCTGTGGACAGAGTGCGTGGGTGCGTTGGACATGGCTGCTCCTTATCCCTCGTGCGCCGCATGGGGAGGTTGCGACGCGTAGGATGAGGCTACCCCCGAGGTTCATGCGGGTAAGTACCGGAGCCTGACCAAAAGCTTGCCCAATTCCTGACAAATTGAGCTCAAATACAACAATCAAGCAAAAGCGCAGGTAGAAGATAAGGATAACAGGAAGTCAAAGGTCCTCATCTCCACAATTGACGCGATTTTCAAACGAATCTCCACAGCTAAAACAAGCATCGCCACCCTTGTATCGAACAAGACAACCGCGTTATACTAGCCAACACACAAGCGGGCATCGCCAAGTGGTAAGGCATCAGCTTCCCAAGCTGACACTCGCGGGTTCGAGTCCCGTTGCCCGCTCCAGCTAGAAGCACAAGCACGGCACCATTACGGTGCCGTGCTTTTTTCAATAAAGCGCCGGGACTCGAACCCGACAGGGTGCGAGCGTTAAATAAACGCGAAGCGTTTATAGCGAGCAGGCAAGGTCGCCGATAGGCGGCCGCAGCCGGTGCGGATTTGCGAAGCAAATACGCGGACGTCCCCATGCTCGCTCCAATTCCAAAATGTTAGGTTAATGCCTGCTGCCCATACTTGCACCTGCGCACGGTACAATGGTTGGGTTACGACCAACGTGCCAATAACCAAAAAGGAGCCGCTATGATCGATCGCTATACCCGCCCGGAGATGGGACACATCTTCTCCCTCGAGAACAAGTACGCCATTTGGCAGGAGATCGAGGTTCTGGCCTGCGAGGCCCAGGCGGAGCTCGGCAAGATCGGTATTTCCAAAGACGAGGCCCAGTGGATCCGCGACCATGCCAACTTTGAGAAGGCGAAGGTCGATGAGATCGAGGAAGTCACGCGCCACGACGTCATTGCCTTCCTGACCAACATGAAGGAGTACATCGATGCCGATGTTCCCGAGGGCGACCCCAAGCCCAGCCGCTGGGTTCACTATGGCATGACCAGCTCCGATCTGGGCGACACGGCCCTGTGCTACCAGCTCACCCAGGCCTGCGACCTGATCATCGAGGACGTCAAGAAGCTCGGCGAGATCTGCAAGCGTCGTGCCTTCGAGGAGCGCAACACGCTCTGCGCCGGCCGTACTCATGGCATCCACGCCGAGCCGATGACCTTCGGCATGAAGTTTGGCTCTTGGGCCTGGGAGCTCAAGCGCGATCTGGATCGTCTTGAGGACGCCCGCAAGAATGTTGCCTTCGGTGCTATCTCGGGCGCTGTCGGCACGTACAGCTCCATCGAGCCGTTCGTCGAGGAGTACGTCTGCGAACACCTGGGCCTGGTCCACGATCCTCTGTCCACGCAGGTCATCAGCCGCGATCACCATGCCTACCTCGCCGGCGTTCTTGCCACCACCGCGGCCACCTGTGAGCGCATCGCTACCGAGGTTCGCAATCTGCAGAAGACCGATACACTCGAGGCCGAGGAACCGTTCCGTAAGGGTCAAAAGGGCAGCTCCGCCATGCCGCACAAGCGCAACCCCATCACCATGGAGAAGGTCTGCGGCCTGTCGCGCGTCGTGAAGGCCAACGCGCAGGTTGCCTTCGACAACGTCGCCCTGTGGCACGAGCGTGACATTTCGCACTCCTCTGCCGAGCGCGTCGCCCAGGCCGACAGCTTCATCGCCCTCGACCACATGTTCCAGTGCCTCATCCGCGTTATCGACGGCCTGCAGCTGTATCCCGCTCGCATGATGGCCAACCTCAACAAGACACGCGGCCTCATCTTCTCCTCCAAGGTCCTGCTCGCCCTCGTCGACACGGGCATCACCCGCGAGGACGCGTACGCCATTGTGCAGGAGAACGCCATGGCAACCTGGCACGAGGTACAGGATTGTGTCTCCGGCCCTACCTTTAAGGAGCGTCTCGAGGCCGATCCGCGCTGCACCGTCAGCCAGGAGAAACTCGACGAGATCTTTGATCCGTGGGACTTCCTCACCCGTATCGACACGGTCTTCGATCGTCTGGAGCAGCTGAGCTTCGAGTAGGTTCGGGCATAACGTTAGCTTTTTAGGGCGCTTTGCTGGTAATGTGTGTTGCCGGCAAAGCGCCTCGTTGCATTTAGGGAAAGACGGGGATAATAGTCGTCTCGAATAACATTCTGAGAGGGGATCGCATGATTTCGTTTGATTACAAGCCTCAGGGCGTGTGTGCTCGCAATATTCACCTTGACCTTTCCGATGACGGCAACAAGGTGATGGGCGTTGAATTTACCGGCGGCTGCGACGGCAATCTCAAGGCTATCTCCAAGCTGGTCGAGGGCGCTCCTGCCGATCGCGTAATCGAGGTTCTCGCCGGTAATACCTGCGGTATGAAAAAGACCTCCTGCGCCGACCAGCTTACACGCGCTATCGAGGCCGCTCGCGCCGAGATCGCCTAATGGGTATCGCCGATCACATCAAGAACGGAATATCGCGTCGCGGCTTCGTACTCGGTGGGGCTGCCGCGGGCGCTGCCACGGTACTTGCCGGATGCTCGAAAAAAACGGGCACCAGCGATGATGCCGCCGGCGAGCCGCAGGTTATCAAGGACGATTCCAAGATCATCTCGATTACGGATGAGTACGAGGCAGTCGACATCGATCTTGAGCCGGCGGCGTCGTGGACGCTGCCTCTGGGTACGCTGCTGTACTACTGCGACGGCGATTACGCCGCGGCGATGATGGCGCCCGCATCGGCGCTGCACGCCAACACACTCGGTGTGCTCAACCTGGGTGATGGCTCGCTTACCACATTAATCGAGGATCCTATCGAGGGCACGGGATATGCATTCTACGATGTCCGTGCCGGCGACGGCTTATTCGCGTGGGTTGAGATGAACTTTGCCAATTCATCGTGGAAGCTCTACGCTCAAAATCTGTCGGGCGCTTCGCTCTCTGGCGACGTGGTTGAGCTCGATCGAGGTGGCAAGGACTATGATCCGCCCCTGTTTACGGCGTTCGGGTCATCGGTCATCTGGTATAAAATGCCTTCGGCAGGCGGCAATAAAACGAGTAGTGATTCGTTTTGCTATCGTCGCTCGCTTGATGAATCCAAGGCCGAGGTAATTTGGAAATCGACGGGCCGCTTTGCATCGGCCCCGCGCGCGAGCGACGGCATTTTGACCATCTCGCCGCGTGTCCGCAACGACGAGGGCGTCTACTACGGCATAACGGCAATCGATCTGACCGACGGCAACAACACCAAGCGTGCCCAGTTGGTCCTCCCTTCGTCAGTTTCGCCTTTCGAGGCCGTATATATGGGCGATACCTTCGTGTTTTCTATCGAGGCGGCCTATAGTGGCGTGGGCAGCCTGGGCAATATGGGCACGTATATCGGTAATGAGGGAGGGCCGTACCTCTTCCTGTCACGCGAACCGCTCGCATGTGCGGCTGGCAAGAAGAATAAATACCTTGTTAAGGTACAGGCGTCGCATTTCCTGATCGACACCTCTGCCAAGACCTATGGCTCGCTGCTGTCGCCCGACCGCGCTTTGGAGTATGGCGATTATCCAGCTACGGCGGGAAAATCGGACTCATTCCTTACGTACGCCACGGTGCGCAACAGCCAGGGTATACCAGAGACAGTCACTGCACGCCTATTCTCTCTTTAAGCTTAGAGGGGTTAAAAAGGCGCCAACAGGGGAATAAACGCGTTGTAATTGTGAGTACCGCCCGCCGAGCTGCCGCGTCATAGCGGCATCTGGCGGGCTCAGGTGCGTTAAAATGGGCTTGTTCTTAGCTAATTGAGACAGGGGGGCCGTGTTATGGCTTCAGATGCAAAAAAGATTCTGCTGGTCGAGGATGAGAAGGCAATCCGTGACGCCGTCGCTGCCTATCTCGAGCGCGAAGGCTACTGGGTTGTGGGCGTCGGCGACGGCCAGTCCGCGATCGAGGAGTTCGAGAAGCATCAGTTCGACCTGGTCGTGCTCGACCTTATGCTCCCCAAGATCCCCGGCGAGCGCGTTTGCCGCACCATTCGCGATACCTCGGATGTCCCCATCATCATGCTGACGGCTAAGGGCGAGATCGAGGACCGTATTATCGGTCTTGAGCTCGGCGCCGACGACTATCTGATTAAGCCGTTCTCGCCGCGCGAGCTCGTCGCCCGCGTTCGCGCTCTGTTCCGCCGTGCCCATCAGGCCGACGAGCCCGCCGTCGAGGTACTCGACTTCGGCGATCTGGTCATCGATATCTCGGGCCACAAGATCTTGGTCGAGGGCAAGGAAGTCGATCTGACGGCTTCCGAGTTCAAGCTGCTCACCACGCTTGCCCGCCATCCCGGCCGTGTGTATAACCGCATGGAGCTGGTCGAGAAAGTGCTCGGGTATGACTTTGAGGGCTATGAGCGCACCATCGATAGCCACGTGAAGAATCTTCGCGCCAAGCTGGGCGATGATCCCAAGAAGCCCAAGTGGCTCTACACCGTCCATGGTGTCGGCTATCGCTTCGAGGCTCCGGCCAAGACCGATAAGTCGGACGAGAAATAGGGAAATCACATATGACACCTGCGCGCTTTGAAATCGGACAAAAGCACAAGCAGGAGAGCGAGGCGGGTTCCAAGGCTAGTTGGAACACGCCTCGTTCCGATTCACGGCCAACGATGAGCTATCCCTCGCGCATGGCACTTGCTTTTGCCCTGACATCGCTCATGACGGTATTGGTGCTGGTGGGCGTAGTCTCCGTTGTATGGGGCACGGTTTTTACGGATTACACGCGCTCCAATATTGTCGAAATCGCCAATTCCGCTGCCGAAAAGTTGGCAACGTCATATGAGGAAAACGGCTCTTGGACCGCGGGGGAACTGCGTACGGTTGCGACATCGAGCTTGGTGTCCGATGATCTTGGTATGCAGGTCGTCAATAAAAAGGGCGTCATCGTCTACGACGACTCATGGCCCTCGGCAAGCGCCACCGCCGATGTACGCGAAAACCAGGCTACGACCGACGACACGAGCGGCAAGAGGGCATCGCATAGCCCGGTCTCGTCTGCTCCAACCGACTCCGATAGCGTTGCTAACGTCGAGATTGTAACGTCTTCCGGCGAGCATGTCGGACAGGTAAAGCTGTGGGCCATCGGCTCCGACGCTCTGCTCACTAAGGCGGACTCTGCGTTTAGGGAGAAGACCTTTAACGCCATGGCCCTCGCCGCGGTTGTTGCAATCTGCATTTCGGTCGTTATCGGATCGCTCGTGTCGCGCATGCTCACCAAGCCGATTCATCGCATCACCAGTACCGCAAAGCAAATCCGTGACGGCGACCTGTCGGCTCGTACGGGCTTGCGCGGCGATGACGAAATCGATCAGCTGGGAGAGACCTTCGACGAGATGGCCACTTCGCTCGAGAAGGATATGAAACACGAGAAGCGCCTGACCTCAGACGTTGCACACGAGCTTCGCACGCCGCTTATGGCCATGCTCGCAACGGTCGAGGCCATGCAGGATGGCGTGTATCCCACCGACGATGAGCATTTAGAGACCGTTGCTTCCGAGACGCGTCGCTTGGCTCGTCTGGTGCAGCAGATGCTCGACCTGTCGCGCATGGAAAACAGCACGGCTCCGCTCAACCTTGAGCCGGTGGACATGGTTCCTTTCGTGCGTTCCATCGTCAATGCCCAGGAGCGCCTGTTTGTCGACCGCGATCTGCGCCTGCGTTTTGCGGACGAGACCCAGGGTCACGACGATGTCGTCGAGGCCGATCCCGACATGATCACGCAATGTGTTATCAACCTCATGAGCAACGCCATGCGCTACACCCCCGAGGGCGGTTGGGTCGTGGTGTCGGTGCTCAGTGACCGCAAGCACGTCAGCATTGCCGTTTCTGATACCGGCATCGGTATTGCCAAGGACGATCTGTCGCGCATCTTCGGGCGGTTTTGGCGCGCCGATGCCAGCCGCGCCCGCGAAGCTGGCGGCCTGGGCGTTGGCCTCGCCGTGACCAAGCAGATCGTCGAGCGTCACCATGGCTACATATCCGTGGAGTCGGAGCTTGGAAAGGGTACGACTTTTACAATTCATCTGCCCCGCGAGCACACGGCGGACGCGGCATCTACTACAATGGAGCACTAGCTTTTCGCTATTCGGTGAAGGAGGGGCCGCGTCCCTGCCGCTCCGAGTTTGCGAAAACATGCGGGAAAGAACCCGCATTTCTGTCGTATTTAGGTAAGGAGTGACTCACGTGACAACGATGGAGCGTCGTCCGGATTCCCGTGGCAAGGTTCGTGATATTTACGATGCCGGTGAAAACCTGCTGATGGTCGCCACCGACCGCATTTCTGCGTTCGACTTCATTCTTCCCGACGAGATTCCGTTTAAGGGAGAGGTGCTCAATCGCATCTCGGCATTCTGGTTCGATAAGTTTGCCGACATCGTTCCCAACCATCTCGTTTCCATCGACCCGGCGGATTTCCCCGAGGAGTTTGCTGAGTATCGTGACTACCTCGCTGGCCGCGCCATGCTGGTTAAGAAGGCCCAGACGATTCCTATCGAGTGCATCGTCCGCGGCTATCTGACCGGTTCGGGCAAGAAGACCTACGACGAGAACGGCACCGTCTGCGGCATCCAGCTGCCCGAGGGCCTGACCGAGGCTTCCAAGCTTCCCGAGCCGCTGTTCACGCCGTCCACAAAGGCCGAGATCGGTGACCACGACGAGAACATTTCGTTCGAGCGTTGCTGCGAGATCGTGGGCGAGGACATCGCCACGCAGATTCGCGACCTTTCTCTCAAGATCTACAAGGCCGCTGCCGAGTACGCCGCGACCCGTGGCATCATCATCGCCGACACCAAGTTCGAGTTTGGTGTTATTGATGGCAAGGTCACGCTGATCGACGAGTGTCTCACGCCCGACTCCAGCCGTTTCTGGCCTGCTGCCAGCTACGAGGAGGGCAAGATTCAGCCGAGCTACGACAAGCAATTCGTCCGCAATTGGCTCAAGGCCAACTGGGATATGACGGGGGAGACCCCGCACCTGCCCGCCGAGGTCATCGATGGCACGTCCGAGCGCTATCGCGAGGCCTTCCAGATCATCACGGGCTCCCAGTTCACAAGCATGAAGGAGAACGCATAAGTGAGTACCCGTAGCGCCACGAACAAGCGCACGCAATCCCACGAAGTTACCGGGGTTGCGCGCAAGTCTGCCGCATCTGCTAAGCCCGCCCGCCAAGCAGCGAGCTCCGTTCGCGTCGTGCCGGCTTCGTCTAAGGCACGCCGCAAAGAGCTCGAGAAGGGCGAGAACCTCGAGGGCCTCTCTAAAGAGGAGAAGCGCGCCCGCAAGGCTAAGCAGCGCGCCAAGGAGGATCGCATCTATACGGCGTCGAATATCCTCCTCAAGCAGGACGAGGACTACACCAAGCGCCGTCGCATCTGGTGGATTGTGCTCGCCATTGGCATGGTGCTTGTCGTGGCAATTTGGGCCTCGCTGTACTTCGCTCCCGCTGGCATGGTGTCCAGCCCTGTCCAGATGGTCGGCATTGTTTTGTCCTACGTCATCATTTTGGGCGACTTTATCTATGACTTCGCTCGTATTCGTCCCTTGCGCAACATGTACCGCGCGCAGGCCGAGGGCATGTCCGAGAACAAGCTCAACGCTCTTATTGAGCGCGCGGCTGCCGAGGAGGACAAGAAGGACTCCAAGAAGAAGTAGCGTTTGCATACATACTTATCGCTAAGATATAAGGCGCGTCGTTCTTGCGGCGCGCCTTTTTACTGTTCTATAGATAGATGGAGTGGCACATGATTCGAGCTGCCCTGACGGTCGAAGAGGCTCTGGAGGGCATGAAGGCCCTGGAGCCCAAGATTAAAAACTACGCGCGCCTGGTCGTCCGCAAGGGCGTAAACGTCAAGCCCGGCCAGGAGGTCGTCGTTCAGTCTCCGGTCGAGTGCGCGCCGTTTGCGCGCGTGGTGGTCGCGGAGGCCTATGCTGCCGGCGCCGGCCACGTGACGGTCATTTGGGCCGATGATGCCGTGACGAGGCTCACGTACGAGCATGTCGAGAAAAGCTATTTTGAGCAGACGCCCGAGTGGAAGCGCATGCAGCTGGATTCCTTGGCCCAGGATGGTGCCTGCTTTGTCTTTATCGAGGGTGCGGATCCTGCAGCCCTCAAGGGCATCGATCCAGCCAAGCCGGCCGCGGCATCCAAGGCGAGGAATACGCAGTGCAAAGTTTTCCGCCGTGGACTGGATTACAACATCAATCCGTGGTGCATCGCCGGCGCTCCGGTCGTGGCATGGGCGCACGAGGTGTTCCCGGGAGACGCCGATGAGGTTGCAATCTATAAGCTGTGGAATGCGATTCTGCACGCCGCGCGCGCCGATGGCCAGGACCCAGAGAGCGACTGGGAACTCCATGACGCCGCATTCGAAAAGAACCTGCGTTTCCTGAACGACAATCGTTTCGACTACCTGCATTACACCGCGGCAAATGGAACCGATCTGACGATTGGCATGACGAAAGGTCACGAGTGGGCCGGCGGCAAGGGCAAGACGCCCGATGGGCATCCCTTCTTCCCCAACATTCCCACCGAGGAAGTCTTCACTTCGCCCGATCGCATGCGCGCCGACGGTATCGTGTACTCGGCCATGCCGCTCATCCATCACGGCAATAAGGTCGAAGATTTTTGGATTAAGTTCGAGGGCGGCCGCGTGGTGGACTACGACGCCCGCGTGGGCAAGGCAACGCTCGCAAGTATCATCGATACTGACGAGGGCGCTGCTCACCTGGGAGAGGTCGCGCTCATTTCCAAGAACACGCCGATCCGCGAAAGTGGTGTTCTGTTCTACGATACGCTCTATGACGAGAACGCTAGCTGCCATCTCGCGCTAGGTGTCGGTTTCCCCGAATGCATCGAGGGTGGATATGATATGTCCAAAGAGGAGCTCCTGGAGCATGGCGTTAACATCTCGAGCACGCATGTCGACTTTATGATTGGCACGGACGACATCGATATTACGGGCATTACGCCTGATGGACGTGAAGTTGTGATTTTCCAGAACGGCCAATGGAGTTGGGAATAGTCCCAGACCGTGGTACAATGCCACCCGCGGGCCGTTAGCTCAGCTGGCAGAGCAGGGGACTTTTAATCCCAAGGTCCAGGGTTCGAACCCCTGACGGCCCACCATAGAAAAGAAAGCGATCGACTCCGGTTGGTCGCTATTTTGTTGCCGCGGCACGGGTTCGAACCCGAACTTCTCTATATATAAGAACGCTTGGCGAACAAAACCTGCCTTTTACCGACGGGAAACAAATGGTTGATGGTTTTGGAGTAAAGTGGCGCTCCAGAGATGACCGATGCCTTAACACCTATAAACCAGCTGGTCATCGCCAATATCAGAAGCTGCTGCTTCGAATACGGCCTCAGTGAAGCAACTGAGGGTTCTATTCATTTGTGAACAAAATATGGAGTGCGTGATTCCCGCCCACGGGGGCCCTCCGGTCTGGCAATATATCTCCTTGCCGCGCGGCCCGGTCGGACCGGATCAGCCGCGGGGCGTGCACCTTGAGAACCGGATACTGCGAGGATGGACA
>CABQLK010000029.1 GCA_902465015.1 uncultured Collinsella sp. | reverse complement strand
CCCCAGAAGAGGTCGCTTTCGTTGATTCATACGCTAAAACGTTTTTGCACCGCTCACGGTGATATTTCGACCGTTTACCGCTCGTTAACACTTCTACCTGCGGTTTTGAAACCGTTTCGAAACGCTTTGGCAAAAGAACGGATCTTTCCCGGTGTCTAAACAACGCAGGGCGGCTAAAAATAGCGTGTAGAAAAATTGCAGGTCATTGTGAAGATATGTGAATTGGTCTTTTTGACTTAATACCAGTTAGAACCAGTTTTGAGATTATCGGTGAACGGTAGTTTTCGACCGTTCACCGGTTACTTGTAATCGTTTGCAGCTGTTTTCCCATATGAATCGGGGATACGCAATGGAGCGCTTGCGCGGGCGCGAGGCCTACCCTAGTGGTTTCGGTAACAAAAAACCCGCTAGAACGTTGTCCGTTCTAGCGGGCTCAATCAGGTAGATCGGTTAGCGCGCAGTAGTGCAGGCAAACCTTACGCAAACAGGCCGTAGATGCTGATGTTGGCCTTGGCGTAGAGGCCGTTAGCATACTCGGTCCATTTGGAGCTGGCACTCGAAGCCTGCGAGGAATACTGCTGATAAGCAGTGTAGTAGGCGGTCATGGCCTGCTTATAGGTAGCGCTATCGGCCGTAAAGGCATCATCGGCAAAGGCCTTGGCATAGGTGCTGTCGGCATCCTTCCAAGTGCCCTTTGAGCTATCCCACTCATCGCCGGCAAGGTTGATGATGTAATCGGCGTAGTCCTTGCTCGCGGTCTCCTCGTTGCCGTCAGCAGGCTCGGTCGGGGCGGTCGGCATGCTTGCGGAGCTGTCGCCGACCTTCTTCTTGTAGAGCTTCTGCAATGTTGCGGACTGGCGAACGATCTTCTTGGCCTGATCCTTGGACACGCCATACTGCGTGGCCATGGTCTTGTAGTCGGAGGTGCCGATGGAATCCTCGGCGTACTGCTTCATTTCCTTGGAAGAGACGGTAATGCCCTCGTCCTCGGCAGCGTCCAGCAGAATCTGGTTGCGCACGTAGGACAGGATAACGTCGGCAGACGGAGCGATATAGTTGCCGTCGTCGTCCTTAACGGTGTCGAGGCTGTACTGACTCTCGATGGCCTCACGCGCGGTGATGTCGCTCTTCTTGCCGTTGTAGCTATAGCTTGCCACGGTCGAATCGAGCTGGTCCTCGGTCAGGGTCGCCGAGCCGACGCCCTTGCCGCCAAAGCCGCCATTGCCGATAAAGAAGCCGACCACGGCAGCAATCACGACGGCGACCACAAAGGCGGCAATCATCGTCTTCTTGTGCTTGCAAGTGTGGTCATCCACGTCGGAGTCGTCGTCCTCGTCCTGCTCCTCGGGCATGAGGTTCTCGTCGGCGGCGTCCGCGGCGATCTTTGCCTCCAGGCGAGCGTCCTCCTCCTCGGCCGTCGTACCGGCAGCAATGTGCTCGGCAGACGTACCGGCGACCAGATCGATCTTCTCCCCCTCATCACCGTCGGGGCCTTCGCCGCGCTCGATGATCTGGATGCCGTCGATCTCGTCCTTCTCGTCCTTCTTTTGAATCAGACCCATATCAGTTACTCCTTGTTAGGAAACATAGTCCGCAATAGAATACGCCCGACAGAGCGCCGGGCGTATTGATTCTCAGGTTATACGCAAACACTTAAGTACTATTTAGGCGTTTGCAGTCTGCATGCCTTAGGCCAGGTGCGCGATAACGGCATCGGCAAAGGCCTGCGTGCCCACAGCGCCCTCAACGGAGCCGGTCTGGGCACGACGAACGTCGCCGGTAACCTGCTCACCCTCGTCGAGCGTAGCAGAAACGGCGGCGCGAATGCGATTGGCCGCGTCGTTCTCGCCCAGGTGATCGAGCATCATCGCAGCAGACAGAATCTCGGCCGTGGGGTTGGCGATATCCTGGCCAGCGATATCGGGTGCGGAGCCGTGCGTCGCCTCAAAGATGGCGCAGTCGGCACCGATGTTGGAACCCGGGGCCATGCCTAGGCCACCCACCAGGCCAGCACACAGGTCGCTGACGATATCGCCGTACAGGTTGGGCAGCACCAGGACATCGAAGTCGTTGGGGTTCTGGACCAGACCCATGCAGGTGGCGTCGACGATCTTGTCGTTGAACTCGATATCGGGATAGTTGGCGGCCACCTCTCGCGCCACGCGCAGGAACAGGCCGTCGGTCGCCTTCATGATGTTGGCCTTGTGCACGGCCGTCACCTTTTTGCGGCCGCAGCGGCGGGCATACTCAAAGGCATACTCCACAATGCGGCGGCTCTTGGCGATAGAGATCGGCTTAATCGAGATCGCAGAATCGGCGGCGAAGGTCTTTTGGCCCGAACGCTCGACGAGCTGCGAGAGTTCCTCGACCTCGGCAGCACCCTCATCGAACTCGATGCCGGCGTAGAGGTCCTCGGTGTTCTCGCGCACGATAACCAGGTCGACGTCGCGGAAGCGCGAGCCGTCGCCCGGCTGCGACAGGCAGGGGCGCACGCAGGCGTACAGGTCGAAGTGCTTGCGCAGGGCCACGTTAACGCTGCGGAAGCCCGTGCCGACCGGTGTGGTGATGGGACCCTTGATGGCAACCTTGGTCTCGGCGACCGCATCGAGCACATGTTGGGGCAGCGGCGTGCCAAACTCGTCCATGACGCCGGCGCCGGCCTCCTGGACGTTCCAGTTGATCTGGACACCGGTGGCCTCGACCACGCGGCGCATGGCCTGCGTAATCTCGGGACCGATACCGTCCCCGGGAATCAGGACTACATCGTGCGCCATAATCTGTTACTCCTCGTCTTCGGCGGCCTCAGATTTTTTAACGCTAGCACGCTTCTTCTTTTTGGAGAGATCCAGGCCAAAACGTTTAACAAGCATTTCGCAAATCTCGCTCGAACGGGCCTTGAGATAGCTGCCCTTGCCGTTCTCGGCGTCGAACTTAAGGCGCAGCGCGAGCTTCTCGGCAACCTCGGCATCGATCTCGCCCTGGCCAAACTCGTACAGGCAACCGAGCATATCACGATACTCAAGGTCGCCGTGGTAGCACTGGATGGCCTCGTCCAGGATCGGCCAAGCCTCGCGTGAACGCTCGACGCCCGTAGCTCCCCACACGCACAGCAGGCGGAAGGCGGCGTAGCGCAGCGTGGAGGAAATCTCGTCGAACAGCGCGGTCTCGGCGCCCTCGAAGGCATCGCCCAGCTGCTCGGGGCAGGTGGTGGCGAGCGCCGCCAGGGCATCGAGAGCCTCCCAGCGGGTCTGAGCCTCGGGGCGGTCGAGCGCCTCGATCAGCGCGGGCACGCAGGGCACGACGCGCTGCGGGTCGCGCTCGGCCAGCAGATGCAGCACGCGGGCGGCAAACTGGCGGATGCGGCGCGTGGGGCAGCCGAGCTCCTTGACCAGACGGTCGACGGCGTTCTCGTTCTCCTCTGCCAGCTGAAGCTGTGCCAGTTCCTCGTCGGTGAGCTGTTCATCTTTGTTTTCTGCCATAGTTACCTCTTCTTACTATTTCTTAGCGTGCTTGCCAGCACCCTTGCTGTCATCGGTGACCGAGATGAGCTGTCGGTCGGCTGCACCATTGTGACGCGCACGGCGACGCTCCTCGGCGTCGCCCGCGTCGGCGGCGGCGCGGTGAGCCTTGTTTACGTTAAAGACCTCGTCGTGCTTGCGCCATGGACCGACGGACTCGCCAAAGCTCATCTTAAGGCCGGCGATAAAGCCGCCGAGCCAGCCGATCGGCGCAAACTGCACCAGCGGGAACAGCGAAAACACCCAGGTCAGTAGGACAACCGCTGCCGCACCTGCAAAATTGGCAATCCAGTAGTCGCGCTTGGTGATCACGCGCTTTTCGCAGGCCCACTGGCCGCACAAAAAGCCAATGTAGATCGCAAAGATAAAGAGCACCAACGCGAGCACCACGAACGTCCAGCTCATGGGCGCTACTCCCCGTGATGGTGGCCGCAGCAGCACTCGTGGCCGTCATCATGGCCGTGGCCGCCGCAGCACTCGTGGTCCTCGCCGTGATGGTGGCCGCAACCGCACTCATGGTCGTCGCCGTGCTCGCCGCAACCGCAGCCGTCCTCGTGAGCGCCATGCTCCTCAGGACGATACTGCGACCAGTCCAGACCGGCGGCGATGGCGTCGGCCTCCTCCTTGTAGAGGACCGTGATGGCCTGGGTACCCAGCTTGGCGCCACCGATGGCGTCGAGCATGTCGTAGAGCGTAAAGGCCACATCGGCGCCGGGCAGCGCGAGCTCGCGGTCATCGGCGTAGGCGAGCGCCAGACGCAGGTCCTTAATGAAGTGCTCGACCATAAAGCCGGGCTTGTAGTCGCCGTCGAGCGCCTTGGGAGCAAGGCTCTCCATGGCGCCGGACTTGCCGGTGCCGCCCAGGATCATCTGGCGGGTCTTCTCCAGATCAAGGCCGCTCAGCTCGGCAAACGCCAGCGCATCGGCCATGCCGACCATGCAGGCGCCCAGCGACACCTGGTTGGCGAGCTTGGCAGCCTGGCCCTTGCCGGCGCCGTCGAAGCAGCAGATGGTTGCCGCAAAGGTGGAAAGGATATCGCGGACCGGCGCGATGTCGTTCTCGGTGGCGCCCACGATAGCCGTAAGCGTGCCGGCGATAGCACCCGACTCGCCGCCGGTGACGGGGCAGTCAAACGCCATGCGACCAGAAACCTGGGCGGCCTCGGCAATGTCACGGGCGAGCTCGGGCGAGCTCGTGGTGAGGTCGATCAGGACCGCGCCGGGCTTAGTGCACGCGAGCAGGCCGTCGCCCGCCAGGTAGAGCTCCTCGACCTCGGAGGGATAGCCCACCATGGTAAAGACGACATCGGCGTTAACCACGGCATCGGCCGGCGTATCGGCCCAAGCGGCACCGCGCTCGATAAGCGCGGCAGCCTTGGACTTGGTGCGGTTGTTGACCGTGACGGGATAGCCGGCATCCAGGATGTGACCGGCGATGGGGGCACCCATGATTCCGGTGCCGATAAATGCGACGGAGAGCTTGTTTGCCATGAAACCTTTCCTTTTGGGTTGGGTGTTGTTACCAGGTTGAATACTCGATGCCAGCGTTTGGGCAGTGAGCTGGGATCGATTACGGCCGCGTTACTTGCCTACTGACCGCGCACGCGGCGGGCGATACGGTCGGAAAGCGACGCCTTGTCGGCGCGGTTCTTACCCCAAAACGCGCAGGCCACCATGCCGGGGCCCACGTGCGAGCCGATGGTGGGACCCACGGAGCTGCGAATGATCGTGACGTCGGCGCAACCCTCCTCCTTGCGGATGGCGGCTTCGAGCCAGTCGCCGTCCTTTTCGGCATCGGCCGTCATGATGGCGATGGGCATGGTGCGGTCGGGCACGTAGTTCTCGCGGAACGACTTGAGGATGGACTTGAGTGCCTTCTTGCGGCCTCGGTTGACACCGATCAGCGACAGCGAGCCGGCAAGGTCGTAGGAGAGCTCGGGCTTGACATCGAGCTTTGCCGTAAGCTGCGCCGCCGCAGGCGGAATGCGGCCGCCGGCAGCCAGTGCGTCGAAGCTCTCGAGCGTAAAGTAGCCGTGGACGTAGGTCTTTGCCTCGTTTGCCCAATCGACCAGCTGCTTGGCGGTCAGTCCCGCCGAACGCTGGCGCACGGCCTCGAGCGCCAAGAGCGCGCCGGTCGCACAGGGCAGAGCGTTGTCGACCACGTAAAGCTCAAAATCGGGATACTCGGCGCGCACGGCATCTGCCGCCTGGCACGCGGAGTTGTAGCTCGACGACAGCGCCGAGGTAAAGCACAGGTAGACCGTGGGCGTGCCCTCTTTGGCGCACTCGGTAAAGAACTCGATATAGCGACCGAGCGACACAGCCGAGGTGGACACGCGGGCACCGGCGCGCATCCGGTCGTAGAACTCCTTGGGTGTGATGCTCGACCAGATGTCGTCCGTGCGCTCTTCGCCATCGATAATGAAGGGGAAACCCAGGATATCGACATCGAGGTTCGCGGCGACCTCGGGGCTAAAGTCGCAGCAGGTATCGACGACGATGCGGCAACGGTCCGAATGACCGGTAGATGCAGCCTTGTCCATCAAAGCGACTCCTTACGTAAAAAGGCGGCCACCCGCATGGGATGGCCGCCAACCGTTAACTCATGCAAGTTAACGTATTTTACTCGTCAAGTGTTTCGATGCGGGGCTTGATGATGCCATATCCACCATTCTTACGGTGATACACCACATTGATGAGGCCGGTCGTCGCGTTCTCGAACACGTAGAAGTCGTGACCGAGCAGATCGGTCTGCACCAGCGCCTGCTCCTCAGTCATCGGGGTGACGTCGATAACCTTCTCGCGGACGAGCAGGTCGTCCTCTTCCTCGGGCAGCAGCAGGTCGGCCAGATCCTCGACGCGCTCGACCGGCGCGACATCCGCGGCGCTGGCACCGCCCTGGCGGTTGTCCACGACCTTGGTCTTGAACTTGCGCAGCTGGCGGGTGACCTTATCGGCGGAGAGGTCGATGGCGGCGTACATATCTGCACCGTGCTCGGCAACGCGAATCACCGAACCGCGGGCACGAACCGTGACCTCGACGATTGCCGGGTTGGGGTTCGAGGGGTTCTTCTCATAGCGAAGTACAACGTCGACCGTCATGGGCTCGATATCGAAAACCTTGAGCGCCTCGCCGATCTTCTCATCCACATGCGCACGCAGAGCATCGGTTACCGTCGTCTTGCGTCCAGAAACCTTGATATCCATACGTGGCTCCAATCTGCCTCGGGGACTTACTGTACTGGCTATGTACCCATTGCCGTGCATTTAATCACGTGGATTCCTAAAGACCCGAATAACGATTGCTTGATACCGCATACCGAAGTCTCGCACTTTTCTGTGGCAAAGTGCGCTATAGGAGGGGGCCGGCGGCTTTGTATTTGGTCCCAAAAATTGGCTTTGACCTGCTGGTTTTATAGGGATGGAAAAGCCGGTCTCCCCTATTGGGGAAGCCCGGCAGTGCGTGTTGAAACCGTGAAGAGGTGTCCTTTCCAACGTATAGGAGACACCACCCCTAGCAATAACTAGCTATTGAGTTTGTTAATGTCGTCGTCGGTGATGGTGCCTTCCTGGCTGGACGATTTGTCCTCGGAGGATGCGGTCTCATTGTTGGAATCGGAGGACTCGCTGCCGGAGGACGTGGTCTCACTGGACTCAGAGTCGCCCGGCTGCACGTTAGCGCCCGAAACCGTCTTAGTGGTGAGGTCGTAGGGCATCCTTCCATACCAGACGCAGTGGACCGCCTCGAGCGTACCGTCGGCCGTAATACCGTCGAGGGCATCGCTCACGGCGCGGCACAGTTTGTCATTGGACGAGAGGCCCGCAACACCAAGCGTCGAGGGCGCCTCGAGCGCACCGACATAGGAGACCTCGCTCATCAGGCGTGCAAGATAGCCGCCGGCTGTGGAGTCGCAGATCACATAGTCGACCTCGCCGGACTCGAGCGCCTCAAAGCACTCGTTGATGTTGGAGTAGGTCTTTTGGTTGGCGGTGATGCTCTGCTTAGCAAGCGCCTCCTGCGAGGCCGAGGACATCTGAACGCCCAGAGTAGACGTGTTAAGGGTATCGGTGGAAACGCTTAACGACCCACCATCGCTGGTTTTACCGAACACGGAAGTGGCATCGTACAGGCAGGTGCCGAGCGAGCTAACGTCCCCGTCCGTGGAGTCGATCTTGCCGATAAAGATATCGGCCTTTTTGTCGCCGAGCGCGGAACCTGCCGAGGACGCATCGACAAAGGCGACCTTAAGGCCCATGCGGCTTGCGAGGGCGCGGGCGGCGTCGACCGCATACCCCGTGAGCTCGCCGTCGGCGTCCTGCATGGCCTGCGGTGCATCGGAAGTATCGAGGGCAACCGTCAGGGTTCCGGAAGTGACCAGGGCATCGTCCGACACCGCCGGCGTGACCGTCTCGTACTCGATCTGGTCGATCGTGGGAGTCGTGAACGTAGACAGCGGGTTGAACGCGCATCCGCTCAGGCCCAAAACGGCGATGACCGCTGCGGTCCCAGCACCTAACCGAGCCGCGTGCATCAAGCTGCCCCTCACCATGTCCACTACCCTGCCTTCTGTGTCGTATACGATCCGTGCGTTGCGCGGAATATCGGGTTGTTCCCACCAGCTGACCTGGTATTTGACCCCACACTTGCGCACCGGGGTGTTTGCTCGGGAGGCCGCAGCCACCTTCACGACTGACCCGCTCGCCCGCGAGGCGGTATTGCCCCAAAGAAAGTAGAACGGACGGTGCGGCTTACATCTAGGACGCGCCATGATCGCGCCGCGCGCACGCGGTCGCTTACGTGGATCCCTTTGACCGCGTCTGTCTTGGACTAGGACGGGCATTTCGTCCGTCCGCAACCACAGCCTGGTAGGAACGAAGCGCATTATAACTAAGTTCAAGCTAAAGTTTAAGGTTAGGGGCGTCATTCGCATCGCGAGTACAGATTTCGCAGGTCAGGACGGGCCGCACGTGCTCTGATTGAGCCCGTCGCTCCCCTATGGAAAGCCCCAACACACCCGTCTTAGGGCGCCGTGGCCAAAAAATAGCAAATATGAGTACTGTTACCAATTTAGTATCTTCCAGTCCCAAAATCCCTGATTTTGCTGTTACTGAATTTGTAGCAGTACTCATATTTGCTATATTTTGGCCAGAGCATATATCCAACCCCCTGTTTCAGAGCATTGTTAGGCGGGTTTAAGCCCAAAACACGCCCGCAGCGTGTTAAGCAGCGCCTCTTGCTTTTTCCTGCGGGCATCGACACGATTCCGGTACCGCTTTCGCATACGCTGGTGCATGCGCCATGCGAGCGCCTCCATTGCCTCCATGTCGCAGAGCATCTCGTTATTGACCGTCGCGACCTCGATTCCCATAGTAATCAAGCCCGTGTTGCGTTTTTCATCATGGATACGTCCCCTCCGGGAGGAATGGCCCAGCTCACCGTTGTATTCCAGGTCAAACTGGGCTGCTTCCTGATACGCATCGCAAACTGCATGCGGCATCCCCGAGATTGCCTGCGCGCGGTCATCGAACTCGATCTTGTAGTCGGTCTTAAAGGGACCGCAGGCAAATCCGCCATAGGAAAACGGAAGCGAAAACAGAGCGAGCATGATGCACTCCATGGGTGAACGCAGGTTTTCTGACAGGTAGGGACACAGGCGCAGCAGCTGTTTGGCCACATTCCCCTTGCATGCCGCGAGGTAATCTACCAGGCAATCGGGTGTCAGCACGGACTCGACCTCAAAGTAACCGACATCTGGCGGCTGGTCTTTGTCCTTTGCCAATTTGTTCACGACAGGCGATGTGTAGGGAGGTAGATACTGCCCGCGGTCACTCAGCGAAATCTTAGAGCACAGCTCCTGGGCCAGGGCAAATGCCTGGATACAGCCGACCTCGCGGGCGACGGCAACACAAAGGGCCTCGGGAGATAGACTGTACACCCCTGGTTCCACCTCTAGAATCGAGCCGGCGGGCAACCCAGAGCATACGGACCAGCCCACGCCAGGCATGCGGCGGCGCTGCGCCGCAGATCCCACCAGCAAGCAAAGATCTTCTTGCACCTCGCCGCTTGCGGCCCCAATCCGCACCAAGTCGGGAAGATAGATGTCCTCGATCGAGGGCGACGACGCGCGCAGCACACGGCACTCTTCATCGGGACTGAGGTCCCTCCAGCTGATGTAACCCATTTGTCGGCGCTCGGCGCGCATCATGCGCAGCGCCGAGGCGCCGGTCAGAATTATGGAAGCCGCTAGCTGTTCGCCTGTCGGCTCGTTGCGCCGCTCAATCTTTACTGCCACAAAACCACCCCTACCAAACGCGTGCGATAGCGAGGCCATCAACGGCCGTGGCACCGGCGCGCTTGAGTTCCGCCGAAGCCGCTGCCATCGTCGCGCCCGTGGTGATAACGTCATCGATAAGCAGCAGGCGGCGGCCATGCACATCCTCAACCGTCTCGTACATGCCTCGGGCACGCTCGCGGCGCTCCTCACGACCGAGTTCGCGCTGGTCGCCATGCCCGTACTTGACGAGAGCATCGAGCAGAGGAACACCCGACAGCTCGCAAAATGGGCGCGCAATAGCCTCCATATGATCAAAACCACGCCGCCGAAACGCTGCCGCCGTCGCAGGCACAAACACCACCGCATCCGCACCGGAAAGCACGCCTCCGTAGCGATCGGGAGCTACGACCTGGGCATGCAGGGCGGTGTCGTAGAGCAGCTCCGCCAGATACGGAGCCAGACGTCGCTCGCCCGCATCCTTGTACGCTTTAATGATGCGCGGCAGCGGATGCGCATAGACGGCGCACGCCAGGCAGCGGTCGAGCGCCTCCGCCATTGCCGAGGACGTGCCCTCGACCGAACACTCAGTGCACAGCAAATCCCCAAACGGGGCGCCGCATCGGGTGCAGCTATGACGTGGGTCGATGAGCGCGAGCGCAGCCAGGCAGTCTTGGCAAATAAGCGTACCGGCGCGCTCGCAGCCGGCACATCGTGTTGGCGACAATGCCTCGAGCGCCTCGCGTGCCACCCGCTCGGCAAACGGTAGTAATTCGCCCGCAAACGGTAGGGTACCGGCACCCTGCAGACAGCTCAATATGTTCAGATGGCTCTTCAAGACACAACCCTCCCTACGTTCGGTCGCAGGGAGGGTTGTTGATTCGGCGCTATGATACCCCGATGTGCTCGGGGCAAGACGGGCTAAATCCGCTCGCGGGCGTTATTCGCCGGCGGGCGGTTGTGGTGCAGACGAAGACGGGGTCGAGCCCTCGCCACCATTCTGGCGCGGCTTGCGGGAACGGCGACGGCGACGGCGCTTTTGACCCTGGTCGGCCGAGCCCTCGCCACCGCGATCCTCGCGCGGCTCGCGCTCGTCGCGAGCGGCGCCACGCGAAGCCTTGGCAGCCGCTCCCCCGCCATCTCCGGGACGACGGCGCGTGACCTTGACTTCGCCATCCGAAACCTGATCGGCCACGGAAGGAACCGAGGGCTTCTGCTGCGTGCCCGAGGAATGGCGACGGCGCGGACGTGGCGCGCGCTCCTCCTCGCCACGCGGCTTGCCAGCCTTGTCGGCAGGCGCATCGGAGGCCGAGACGCCCTTGGGAGCGGCACCGGCCTCGCGAGCAGCTGCGGCGCGGAAGACGTCCTCGCGCTCCTCGCTCGACAGGTGACGGCGACGACGGCGCGTGGGATTCATGCCACCGCCGCGGTTTTGCTGCTGGGGCTGCTGAGCCTCGCGCTCGCGGGAAGCGTTCTTGCCCGCGGTCTCGCCATTGTCGACGGACGCCGCGCGCTTGCGGCGGCGACGGCCATCGGCCGCCCCCTCGGCCTCGGGTGCCTCGGCCTTGCCACGACCCTTGCCGCGACCGCGGCTCTCGCTCTGAGCAGCGCGGGCATCGGATTCGACATCGCGACGACGGCGCTTGGGCATCGACGTGCCGGCCAGACGGTCGGCACTCGACAGGCCATCGCCCACGTCGACGCCATTCTCGCGATCGAGCTCCATGAGCGCCAGGCGCATCTCGGGCGACTCGATGCGCTCGAGCACATCACGCGTCACGCAGTCGGGGCGACAGTTGCAGCCCTGCTCGGCGGCCTTCTTTTTGCAGCCCTCCGAGCACGTCATATCGGCCAGGTTGACCTTAAAGACTTTGCCGTTCTCCAGGCGCAGCACCAGCTGCTCACGCGGCGTGTCATATTCCTGGATACGCGCCTTGCCAAGCGGCGTATCGATGAGCGTCTTCTTTTTGGGCGCACGGCTCTTAAAGTCCTTGTACGCCTCGAACTCATAACGCAGGCAGCACATCAGGCGGCCGCAAACGCCGCTAATCTTGGACGAGTTGAGCGGTAGGTCCTGCTCTTTTGCCATGCGAATCGAGACGGGCTCAAACTGTCCGCCAAAGCGCGTACAGCAGAGTTCCTGTCCGCACTGGGCATAGCCGCCCACCAGGCGGGTCTCGTCGCGCACGCCGATCTGGCGCATGTCGACGCGAATGTGCAGCGTCGAGGACAGATCCTTGACGAGCTGGCGAAAATCGACGCGCTCCTCTGCCGCAAAGTAGAACACGGCCTTCTCGCCGCCAAACAGGTACTCGACGCCCACCGGCTTCATCTCGAGGTCGAGCTCCTTGACCAGGCGGCGGAAGTCGACCATGGCCTCGTCGCCTTGGATGGCCAGGTCGTCGGCAAGCTGCAGGTCGATGTCGCTCGCCACGCGCAGCACGGGCTTAAGCGGCTGACCGATCTCGTCTTGCGGCACCTCAAAGGGATCGGCCGTGACCAGGCCGATCTCGGTTCCGCGCTCAGTGGAGCAAATGGCATAATCGGCCTCGAGGATATCCAGATCCTGCGGATCGAACCACAGGTCGCGCGAGGCGTAGGTAAACTTAACGGGTACGACTAACGGCATTTCAGTGCCTTCCTGATATCGAACAGCATGACCTCGATGGCCAGCTGGGGAGTAACGTTTCTGGCGATGTTGCGCTCGGCGGTCGCGACTGCCTCAAGCGCCCGGGTGGCACCCGCAACATTGGTCGCGGCGGCAAGCCGACCGATCGTGTCGCGCACGTCTTCGTTCACCACGTCGGCCGCCTCGTCCTGAAGCGTCAGCAGCACGTCGCGCATGAGCGTCCGCGCGCTCGCCAGCGCTTCCATGATACCCGAACGCTCGCGCGCGTTGAGTTCGCGCTTGTTGCGGTCCTCAAGCTGCTTCAATGCTCCACGCGACAGGTAGTCGGCGTTTTGCTCGAGCACCTTTTCCTGCGTGGACTTGACCTCGGCGAGCGGCGCCTTAACGGCGACGATGAGCGACTTGGCGCGGCCGAGCACGTCGGCCTCGTCGGCGGCGATGAGCGAATCGATGGCGCGAACCATCTGACGGCGGGCGTCCTGGCGCTCGGCACTCTTGAGGAACTCGATACCGCGCGTGGGGCTGCCCGCCACGGCGGCGGCCATGCGACAACGCGCAATATCCTGACCGGTGGCGCGGCTCACGGCCTGCGCGGCCACGGCGGGCGACACCAGCCGAAACGGCACGCACTGGCAGCGGCTCACGATGGTGGGCAACATCACGTCTGCCGAGGTGCCCAGCAAGATAAACATAACGCCCTCGGGCGGCTCCTCGAGCGTTTTGAGCAGCGCGTTGGCGGTGTTGGCGCGCAGCTGCTCGGCACGGTCAATGATGTAGACCTTGGCCTTGGCGCGGATGGGCGCCAGGGGTACGTCGTCGAGTAGCTCGCGCGTCTGGGCGATGAGGTAGCCCGTGGCGCTCTCGGGCGTGTAATAGTGCACGTCGGGGTGCGTATGGCGGGCGACGCGCACGCAGCTATCGCATGAGCCGCAGCCATCCTGCTCGCACAGGAAGGCTTGGGCGAGCGCCCACGCGGCGTCGAGCTTGCCCGCGCCGGGCGCGCCCAAAAACAGGTAGGCGTGCGATGCGCGACCGCTGGCGACGGCATTGGTCAAAAAGTCGCGCACGCGCTCTTGGGTGTCGAGCTTGGCCAGCAGACTTGCCTGAGCGGGGGCCATGTTACTCGGCCTCCTGGGCAAGCGCAGCGGTGACGGCGTCCTGGGAAATGTCGAGGCCGTAGGCGCGAACCCACTCGACCGTCTGCGCGAAGACTTCCTCGATGGACGCGGTCGCGTCGACGAGCTTTACGCGGTTTGGTTCCTCGGCGGCAATGGCGCAAAATCCCTGGTAGACGCGCTCTTGGAAGGCCATGCCCTTAGCCTCCATGCGGTCGGCCGCGCCGCGGGCAGCCATGCGCAGCGCCGCCTGCTCGGGCGTGATGTGATAGACGAGCGTGAGCGCCGGGTGCGTACCCGCGACGGCCAGGTTGTTGGCGTCGCGCACTATCTGGCGGTCGAGGCCGTCGGCAAACGCCTGGTAGCAGGTCGTGGAATCGTAGAAGCGGTCGCACAGGACAACCTTGCCGGCAGCAAGGGCGGGCGCGATGACCTCGTGCACCAACTGAGCGCGTGCCGCCTCGTAGAGCAACAACTCGCAGGTGTCGCCCATCGCCGTATTGGCGGGGTCGAGCAGCAGAGCACGGATCTTTTCGCTGATGGCGGTACCGCCCGGCTCACGCAGGGTCACAACCTGGTAGCCGGCAAGGTCGAGCGCACGGGCAAGCAGGCGCGCCTGCGTAGATTTACCGGCGCCATCGACACCCTCGAGCGTAATGAAGCTATGTTGAGCGGGCTCAAAAGCCATGGGCGCAGCCCCTTCCTACAAGGCGCGTAAATGCGAGTTATAGCAACCAAGCCATGATACCCCAGTGCTCGGTGCGTCCCCAATGGCTAAAGGCGCCTTTCCAAAGTTGCGGTGAAATAGGGACTGATTGAAGCTCTGAGACCGCCAAACAGTCCCTATTTCACCGCAACTTATGAAGGGGAATTTGGGGTGCTGGGTATAATCGTCATATTGCATTGAAATGTGGCGAAAGGAGTGGCAATGTCTCGGTATTGCGCCTCGTGCGGCAAGCTTCTTGCAGATAATGCCAAGTTCTGCACCTCGTGCGGTGCACCCGTTGAGCAAACAACCGCGAGCGATAGCCAGCCCGCTTTTGAGCAGACCGGCTCCCTTGATACGCCGCAAGTCAAGGCGGACGACCCCCTCGCCTATCGCCCCGACCCCGCCGCAGGCCCCGCGGCCGTCGAGACCACGCAGCGCATACCCGTCGCGAGCGACTCGCCCCAACAGCAGCCGGCTCCCGCATACGCGCCCGCTTCGCCACAGACCCCCACTCCCAAAAAGAGCGGCACCGGGCCGCTTATCGCCGTTATCGTTGTGCTGGTGGCAATCATCATCGCCCTGGTCGTTTTCTTTGTGATCAAGCCTTTCGACAACGCCGCCACGCAGACGACTGCCGAGGTAGCTAAGCTGCACCATGACGTCGACGACGATGACCTAAAGCCTCTCGGCGATCCCAACAGCCTGTATGACGATGACGACGAGGATGGCGGCGAAGCAACGCTCTCCGAGCAGAACCTCTACCGCCGACTGAGCGAATACTACGACTTGCTCGAAGACCTCGACAACTACGTCCGTGGCTGCGCGCAGAACTTCAACGGCAGCTATCTGGAAGAAGATCGCACCACCCGTCAAAATCTCGCCGACGTCGCCGAGCGCACAGAGGACACCATCGAGCAGTATTACGACATCGTCGAGGACCTGGACGTCCCGACGAGCTCTAAGAACTACAGTTCCTGGAAAGACATCGTTGCCCTGTATGACGACCTGGATCACCGCATTGACGCAATCTGTGATGCCTGGGAGATCAGCCTGAAATACACCAAGCCTGCGGATCACAAGAATGAGATCGTGGCGCCGCTGTCGCGCGACAACGTGGCGGGCACCAATGACAATAAGTACCGCCTAGACTTTGAGGAGCGCTACCCCGGCGCCAAACCCGTCGAAGTGAACTAGCGCTTTGTCGTTCCCGAGCCGGCAGTTAGGGACGTTCCTAAACTGCCGGCAGAAAAGGAACGTCCCTAACTGCCAGATAAAAAAACGAGCGAGGATTTTGAGGTCCTCGCTCGTTTTTGTTTTAGGTGATGTCTCGACCGTGCGGCTACTTGTCGGCAGCGGTCTTTTTGGTAGTCGACTTCTTGGCCGTCGTCTTTTTGGCCGTCGTCTTTTTGGCGGTCGTCTTCTTGGCAGCAGTCTTCTTTGCCGCCGTCGTCTTCTTGGCCGTGCTCGCCTTAGTCGTGGTCTTGCGGCCGCGGGCGGGCTTCTTCTCCTTGGTCGGGCAGTCCATGTTGACGCAGATACGCCACGGGCCGCGCGCCGTGTTGACCACCACGATGGGGGCGCCGCACTCGGGACAGGTCTCGCCCGTCGCCTCGAGCTTGCCACGCGCCGGCAGCGGATAGCTCACGCCGCAATCGTCATAGTTGGTGCAGCGGATAAAACGCTTGCCGCTCTTCTCGCTCTTGTGCGCGATCAGGTCGCCATGGCGTCCGGCCTCGGCACACACCTTGCACTCGCCCACCTTAAGGTCGGGCTCGTAGTTGGTGGGGCATGTGGGGTTCACGCAAATCTCGAAGGCCTTCTGGCGGAACGGCTGACACTTAATGCGCGGCGCGCCGCACTCGGGGCACACGGCGGCCTCGCCCTCGAGCGGGCTGACCTTGACGCCGCTCGGCACCGGATAGGTCACGTCGCAGTCGGGCCATCCCATGCAGCCAATGAAGCTGCCACGGGTCTTGGCGCTCGTCTTCATAACCAGGTCCTTGCCGCACTTGGGGCAGACGCCCACGCGCGCATCGGCCGTGACGGCGTCGCTGATGGCGTCGCCCAGCTCCTGCGTATGCTTGAGCAGCTCGTCGAGCACACCGGCCAGCAGCGCACGCGAGTGTGTCACGACATGCTCTTCGGTGTCCTCGCCGCGCTCCACGCGGGTCATGTCGCCGTCGAGTTCGCTGGTCATATCGGGGCTCGTGATGCGCGGGGCAAACTGCGTCAGTGCGTCGATGATGGCGATACCCAGCTGACTCGGCTCCACGGGATCATTTTTGAGATAGCGCACGGCATACAGGCGCTCGATGATGCTCGCGCGCGTGGACTTGGTGCCCAGGCCGCGCTTCTCCATCTCCTGCACGAGCTTGCCCTGGCTGTAGCGCGCGGGCGGCTCGGTCTGCTTGGCCTCGAGCTTAATGTCGAACACGTCGACCGTATCGCCCTGCTCCAGCGGCGGCATCTGCTCGTCGCGCTTAAGGCCGTACGGATACGCCTCGCGGAAGCCAGGGGTCACGAGCACATCGCCCGAGGCCACGAACGGCTCGCCGTTCACGTCGAGCTCGAGCTTGGTATTCTCGATGGTCGCGGGACCCATAAGCGTCGCCAGGAAGCGACGAGCGATGAGGTCGTAGAGCTTGCGTTGGCCGCCATCGAGCGTGGTCGGATCGCCCTCGCCCGTGGGGTAGATAGGCGGGTGGTCGGTGGTCTCGACCTTGCCGCGCGTGGGCTTCATGGGACCGGCGAGCACCTTTTTGCACACAGGCGCCAGCGCCGGGTTAATCTTTGCCAGGTCGTTCACCACAGCACCCAAATCGAGCGTCGCGGGGTACACGGTGTTGTCGACACGCGGGTAGCTGATGAGGCCCGCCATGTAGAGGGACTCGGCGATGCGCATGGTACGCGCAGGCGAGATGCCCTCGGCTGCGGCGGCAGCCTGCAGCGAGGTGGTCGCAAACGGCGTGGGTGGCTGCTGCTTGCGTGAGCGCTTGGTCACCGCGGCGACGGTTGCCGTCGTAATGCCGTCGACATGGCCGTATGCCGTCTCGGCAGCATCCTTGTCGGTAAAGCGTGCCGTCTTGTGCGCAATCTTAAAGCGGTCGTCCTCGGCAGCACCCTGCGCGGCGCCCATGCCGCGGATCTGCCAATAGTCCTCGGGCACAAACGCCATGCGCTCGCGCTCGCGCTCGACCACCAGGGCAAGCGTCGGCGTCTGCACGCGGCCGGCGGAGCGCACGTTGCCAAAGCCGCCGAACTTGGCGAGTGTTAGGTAGCGCGTGAGCACCGCGCCCCAGATGAGGTCGATGTGCTGACGGCTCTCGCCGGCGTCGGCCAGGTTCTGGTCGAGCGAGACGAGATTATCGAAGGCCTGCGTGATCTCGGCCTTGGTAAACGAAGAATACTGGGCGCGGGCGACCGGCAGGTCGGGCGCAACCTCGCGCACCTTGTTGAGGGCGTCCGAACCGATCAGCTCGCCTTCGCGATCGAAGTCCGTGGCGATGATGACGCTGTCGGACTTCTTGGCAAGGTTCTTGAGCGAACGAATGAGCTCCTTCTCGGCCGGCAGTTTAATGACCGGTGCCCACGTGAGGTAGGGCAGGCTCTCGAGCTTCCAGCCCTTAATGGAGATACCGTCGGCAAGAAACGGCTTGCGCTTGGTGTCGTAGGGCGGACGGGCCAGACCGTCGGGCATGTCGGCCGGCAGTATCTCGCCGTCCTCGGTCACCGAATACCAACCCAGCTTTTTATCGAACAGCACGCTGTCGCAAAAATCGGGCGCCAGGATGTGACCGGCAAGGCCGATGGTCACGCACTCCTCGCCCTTCCACTCAAAACGGTAGATGGCGGTGTTGTACACCTTGTCCTTTTTGGGTTTGCCCGTGGACAGACGCTCGGCGATCTGACGTGCGGCGTCGTTTTTCTCGGCGATGATGAGCTTCAAAAGAGGCTCCTATCTCGTGTCTCTGCGGCTACGCCCACCTGTATGGCGGCCGATTTACGCCCTTGCTTGCTCAATCTGCCCGATGAGCCAATCGCACCAGGCATCCATGCCCTCGCCCTTGCGCGCGCTCACGGCAAACCGCGGCGCCTGCGGATTGAGGTCATCGAGTGTCTTAGTATACCTATCCATGTCAAAATCGAAAGCCGGGGCCACGTCGACCTTGTTGAGCAACTGTGCGCCGGCGTGCTGGAAGATGCCCGGGTACTTAATGGGCTTGTCGTCACCCTCGGGCACCGAGAGGATCATGATGGACAGGTTCTCGCCCAGGTCAAAGTCGACCGGGCACACCAGGTTGCCCACGTTTTCGATAAAGATGACGTCGATGTTTTGAAGGCCCACCGCCTGGTCGAACGCGTCAACGGCCTCCATAATCATGTTACCCTCGAGGTGGCACAGGCCGCCCGTGTTGATCTGGATGGCGGGCATGCCGGCTTCCTTCATGGTGATGGCGTCGACATCCGAGGCGATATCGCCCTCGATGACGGCACAGCGCAGGCCGGCCTTGTCGCGCAGGCGCTCGTTGGTGCCCAGGATCGTGGTGGTCTTGCCCGAACCGGGGCTCGACAAGACGTTGATCACATAGGTGTTTGTCTCTTTAAATCGCTGACGCAACTGATCTGCCAGGCGCTCGTTGCGCGACAGAATCGGCGACGCGATATCAATCGTTTTCTCGGCCATACTCGGCACTCCTTACTTTGGCCCCTTTATACCCCATCACCAGATGGCTAGCGGGCTAATCGTCGGGGGTTTCAATTTCGATACTCGCGATATCGAGCTCGCGGCCGCGCAGTAGGCGCACGTTGGCACCACCACACTGGGGACAGCGACAGTGGAAGCGATCGTGGTCGAAAACCTCGCCGCAGTCCAGACACTCGCTTTGTGGATGGACCTCCTCCACGGCAAGCTCGCAGCCTCGCGTGAGCGGGTCCTCGTCGCGAAATGTCTCCCACGCAAAGTCGAGCGCCTCGCGCACAACTTCGGTCATATCCCCGATACGCAGCGTTACCAAAACGGCGCGCGAGGCCCCCGCCCCACGCGCCGCGCGAATCACTGTATCGAGTATGCCGTTGACAATGCCAACCTCGTGCATACCGATTTACTCCTCGTCGTCCTCATCGTCCGAGAACAGGTCCAGACGGCTCACAAACAAGCCCTCCTTGCCCTCGCGCGCGGTAATGACCACGCGGGCAATGGCGAGCGAAATCTCGTAGAGCGAGAGCAGGGCACCATACATGAGGCCCAGCGTAACGGGCGAGCCGTCGGGCGTAATCACAGCCGAGCCCACAAGCAGGCCCACGTACACGTAGCGCCAGGCGCCGCGGAAGGCCGCGTAGGACACGATGTGGAAGACGGACAGGTAGAAGATGATGAGCGGCAGCTCAAACGCCACGCCAAAGCCGATCATAAAGAGCAGCTCCATGTTGACGTAGTTCTCCAGATCGGGCAGCGCCGTAGCGACGGCCGAGGTCTCGCCGATGAGCCACTCAAAGCCCGCAGGAATGATGATGAAATAGCAGAAGATTGCGCCCAGGAAGAACAGCACCGTCGAGGCGAGCACCGTGGGCACGACCCATTTGCGCTCGTTGGGACGCAGTGCCGGCAGGAAAAATGCCAGAATCTGCCAGATGATCATGGGCGTGCACATGACCACGGCCATCTTGATGGCCAGCGAGAAGCGCAGGCCAAAGCCGCCGAGCGTGGTAGTGATGTAGAACTTACCGTCCGGCACAAAGGAGCGGATGGGGTCTTCCAGGATGTCGAGCACCACGGGCGTGGCGAAATACAGCACGATGGCGGCGGCAAACACCGACACGACCACGATAGTCAGGCGGCGACGGAGCTCTCCCAGGTGATCGAAGAGCGGCATGCGCGCAGGTCCGATAGGCATTACTCATCGCCTCCCTTCGAGGCGTCGGCGGCAGCGGCGTCGTCCTCGGCCTCGAGCTCGCGGGCGAGCTGGTCGACGACGGCCTTGCGCTTGCGGGGACGACGGGCGTAGAGGTCGGCCGTCGTGGGCTCTGCCGGCTCGGGCTCGGGTTCCGGCTCTGCAGCGGAAGCGGGCTCGGCGACGGCATCGGCGGACCCGGCGTCGGCGCCCTCGGTCGCAGGCTCCTCGTCAGCATTCTCGCCCTCGGCGGCACCCTCGCTCGCGGCCTTCTCGGCAGCAAGACGGGCACGGCGCTCGGCAAAGGTCTCCTTCTTGGCGGGCGCTGCCGTCTCGGCGGCATCCTCGTCCGCATCGGAATCGTCATCGACGGCAGTCTTCTTGGGCTTGACCGGTGCCGAAGCGGCCTCGCTTACCGGATCGATGATCTCGGACTGAACAACGGCCGTCATCTTTTCCTGCGTCTCGCGGAACTGACGGATGGCACGGCCGATTGTGCGGCCCATCTGCGGGAGCTTATCCGGGCCAAACAGCAAAAAGCCGAAGACCACGATGATCGCGAGCTCACCCTCTCCAATACCAAACACACATACCTCCAAGGCTCGATGTGAGTCGAGCCCGCACCGCGCCATTCGGCCGGAACTCGTCTATTCATTCGGTCAAGTATAGCGCCCGGACGCCAAAACGTCCGAGCGCATCACAAACATATGCCAAACGGCACGCCCTTTTGGGGCAAAGATTATGCAGCGGTGATCGAAATCTCCTGGTCGACACCCAACAGCTGGACCACGCGCATCACCGGGGGCTGCACATTGGTGCAGCTAAAGCGCTTGCCGTGGTCGACCGCGTGGTGCGCGGCGCCCACGAGCACGCCAATGCCCGTCGAATCGATGTAGCTCACCTGGGCAAAATCGAGCTCAACGGCCTCGGTGGGCTGCTCGAGCGCCAGGTCGATGGCATTGCGCAGGCTATCGGCGTTAGAGATATCGATCTCGCCGGTTACCTTAATGGTGTAGAGCTCTGGCGTGGGGTTGGTGGAAATACCCAAATCCATGTATACGCTCCTTTACGTATCGAAAGTGCGGATAGTACGGGAAGCCGCGCGTTAGGCGCGCTCGGCACGCGCAAGCTCGGCAGCGACAAGCTTGACGGCCAGCACCAGCACATCGAGCGCGGCCTCCAGGTCCTCGACCGTGGGATAGCTCGGCGCGATGCGGATGTTGGTGTCGCGCGGGTCCTTGCCATAGGGCCAGGTGGCACCAGCCGGCGTGAGCTTGACGCCCAGGTCGGCGCAGAGCGCGGCGACCTTCTGGGCTGAACCCTCGGGACCATCGAAGCTTACAAAGTAGCCGCCGCGGGGGTGCGTCCAGGTGGCGCAGCCCGTGTCGCCCAAGCCCTCGGTGAGCTTGCGCTCGACAGCCTCAAAGCGCGGGCGCAGGAACTCGGCATGCTTTTTCATGTGCTCCTTGACCGCCTCGATGGTGGGAAGGAAGCGCACGTGACGCAGCTGGTTGAGCTTGTCGGCACTGATGAGGCCGGCCTTCAGGCGCTTGGAGAACTCGGCGATGACCGCGGGGCTCGCACCGATAAAGCCGATACCGGCGCCCGGGAAGGTGATCTTGGACGTCGAGGCGAAGGCCACCACGCGATCCTCGGTGCCCGCCGCGCGAGCGAGGTCGAAGATATTGGCGAGCTCGTCGGTCTCGTCGTACAGGTCGTGCACGCAGTAGGCGTTGTCCCAGAAGATGCGGAAATCGGGCGCGGCCGTGGGCATCTCGACCAGGCGACGCACGGTGTCCTCGCTAAAGGTGATACCCGTGGGGTTGGAATACTTGGGCACGCACCAGATGCCCTTGATGGAATCGTCGGCGGCAACGAGACGCTCGATCTCGTCCATATCGGGACCGTTGTCGGTCATCGCGACGGGAACGTTCTCGATACCCAAGTCGGCGGTAATGCCAAAGTGGCGATCGTAGCCGGGAACCGGGCACAGGAACTTGACCTTCTTGCCGTCGTGCGCGGCCTCGTAAGCCTCCCAAGGGTCGCTACCACATGAGCCGCAACGCCAGAACATACCGGCGATATCGTGCTCGATCAGCAAGCTCGACGAACCCAGCACGAGCGTCTGCTCGGCGGGGCAACCCAGGAACTCCCCCGCTAGCTTGCGTGCCGAGGGAATGCCCTCAAAGCAGCCGTAGTTGGAACAGTCGACATTGCCGTCGTGCAGATCGGCATCGGCATTGAGGATATCGAGCATGGGTCGAGAGATGTCCACCTGGGAGGGCGACGGCTTGCCGCGGGCCATGTCGAGCGCCAGGCCCTTGGCCTTGACCTCGGCGACCTCGGCCTTGAGCGCCTCGATGGCGGCATCGAGTTCGGTGGTTTCCATCTTCTGGTAGATCGTCTGCATGGGGTGCGACCTTTCGCGAAGCGGTACGTTGCAGTTTGTCTAAGTATAGACCGCCACCGCCGCAACGTTATGAAGCCGTGATAGATTAAGTCCATCGCAATGAATTACGAATCGCCGCGCATGCCGGCGTGAAGCGCCCAAGGAGGCACTATGGAGTACGGATCATTCCAGGCCGAGGAATTCGGCGACCTGCAGCGCCTGGTCGACGGACTATTTTACGACCGTCACGCCATCGACCGCCTGGATCTGATCGTACAGGCCGAAATCTTGGACCTGGCGCCCGATCTCATGGAAATCGTCAACCTGCTACCGCCCGGCTATTACGACCGCCAGTCACTTTGCGACCAGCTCAACTCCGCCTTGGCCGCCCACGGCTGGGGCGCCGTCTACGGCACCGTGGAATAAACCTAGTCATTAAGAACGTCCCGAATGACTAAAACGCCGCCTGTGATGGTGTTCACAGGCGGCGTTTTCAAACTTGTATGTGCTTTTACTCGTCCTTGGGCGCGGGATGCTTGCAGATCACACTCATGTAGATCATGCCAAGTACGGCCGCAGTGACAGAGCCGGCGAGAATAGCGGCCTTGGCAGCCAGAACCTCAAACTGGGCCGTCGGGAAAGCAAGACCGCTGATGAGAATCGACATCGTAAAGCCGATGCCGCCCAGAATGCCCACACCGGCAATCATGTGCCAGTTGACATTGCGCGGCAGCTCGCAGGCCCTAAGCTTAACCAGGGCAAACGTCATGCCAAAGATACCGATCGGCTTACCCAGCAGCATGCCAAAGTACACGCCGAGCGTCACCGGGTCGGTGAGCAACGTGCTCATGTCCACGCCCACTAGGCGAACCTGCGCGTTCACGAACGCAAAGATCGGCAGAATCACAAAGTTGACCGGCGTGGAGATCAGACGCTCCATGCGGATGAGCGGCGGGGTCACGCGGTGCATGACGCGCTCGACCTTGGTGGTCGAGACGGTAAAGTCATGCTGACCCAGGATGTGCGCCTCGTCATCGTAGCGGTCATCGAGCAGCGGCAGGCACTCCCCCAACCAATCGGTAAGGCTGTCGAGTTTAACACCGCACTTGGCCGGGATGGTAAAGGCCAAGATGACGCCAGCAAGCGTGGCATGTACGCCGCTCTTGAACATGCAGAACCACAGCAGCAGACCCAGTACCGAATACGGGGCAAGGCGGTAATGTTGCGTCTTGTTGAGCCACACGAGCGCGCAGGTCACAAGCACGGCGGCGCCCAACCAAAACGGATTGGGGCTCTGACCGTAGAAGATGGCGATGGCGGCGATGGAAATGAGGTCGTCGGCGATGGCGAGCGTCGAGAAGAACACGCGCACGCCGTTGGGCACACGGTTGCCCAAAAGCGACAGCACGCCCAGCGCAAAGGCAATATCGGTTGCCATGGGAATGGCCCAGCCGTTGTGCGCGCCGGCATGGTTAAAGATCAGGTAGATGCAGGCGGGAACGACGACGCCGCCCACGGCTGCCAGCATGGGAAGCATAGCCTGGCGCGGGTTTTTGAGCTCGCCGACCGTCATCTCGTACTTAAGCTCAATGCCTACCAGCAAAAAGAAGATTGCCATGAGGAAGTCGTTGACGAAAAGCTCGACGGTGAGGCCAGCCGTAAGGTTGCCCAGACCCACATACAGCGGGGTCTCCAAAAAGTGGTGGATGGCCTCGTAAGCATCGGTGTTGGCGCAAATGACGGCGGCGATGGCGGCGAAGACCATGACGGCGGCGGAAATCGTGCCGTTCTCGGTGATGCGCTCCCAAATGTCGTGGCGCTCAAAACGCTTGCGCTCACGAACGTTAAACAGCTGCTCGGGTGCTGCCATGGGCGGCTCCTTTCACGGGAAAGCTCCCGTCTTAAAAAAGCACGGCCCGCCCAAGTGGCGGTGCCGCGCTCTAACGTATTACGCTTGCATCTAGCCTACCCTGCACGACAAGCACGCAGGCGTGACCGAAAAGCGGAACCACAGGTTGAACATTATTTGCTCAACGGCACGGGCACGCCTGTCCAAGAGACGACGCGGCGACGTGCACAAAAAACGACCGGAGCGCGGGGCGTCCGCGATCCGGTCGTGGCGTTTGGTCAACTAAACCTAGCAGGCGGCCATGATGGGGGCAGCGACCTGCTTCTTACGGGAGAGGACGCCCGGCATCCAGACGCCGTCGTGCTCGCCGGCAATGCCCAGGCCCTTCTGAGCAGCCTCGGTCTCGCCCTCGAGCAGGACCTGCGAGCCCTCCTCCATGATGTCGGTGATGCACAGGACAATGCCGTCAGCACCCTTCTCGGCGGCGTAGGCGCGCATGGCCTCGCGGATCTCGTCGATCATACCGAGCGCACGGCTCTTGTCGACGGTCTCGTACTGGCCGATGAGCAGCTTCTTGCCGGCGGGCTCGAACATCTTGATGTCGTTGCCAACCATCTCGGCTGCGGTGAAGGAGCCGGACGGGCGGGTGAGGAAGACCTCCATGCCAAACTTGACCGGGTCGACGCCCACCTGCTCGCCGAGCTTGGCGGCGACGGCGCGGTCGACATCGGTGGTAGTGGGGCTCTTGAGCATGAGCGTGTCGGTCATCATGGCCGAGAGCAGCAGCTTGGCCTGAACGTCGGAAAGCTCAACGCCGAGCACGCCGGCGAGCTTGGTGACGATGGTGCAGCTGGAGCCCCAGGGCAGGCAGATGTAGTGCAGCGGGCCGGCGGTCTCGAAGTCGCCGATGCGGTGGTGGTCGACGACGCCAAAGACCGTGGCGTCCTTAAGACCGGCGACGGACTGGGCAGACTCGTTGTGGTCGGTGAGGACGACGAGCTGGCCGGCCTCGACGGACTCGATCACGCGGGGCTCGGCAATGCCGGCGTCGGCGAGCAGCTTGGCGGACTCGGCCGGAAGCTGACCAAGGGCGCAGGCCTCGTAGGTGTTGCCGGCATACTCAACCTGGTTGAGCAGCTGGGACAGGACGACGGCGCTCATGATGGCGTCGTTATCGGGGTTCTGGTGACCAAAGACAAGAACGTTTGCCATGGATATCCTCCACTTGATATGTGTACTTGGACGTAGCTATGGTAGCACGCCGATGCCGAGCCTTCGCAGACGGAAGGGCCACGGCATATTTTGGGGCGCAGCCTTGGCCCCCTTGCACCAGCTATTTACCGGCGGCGCGCAGGGCTACGTAGGCGGCACCGATGATGCCGGCGTCGTTTCCGAGCGAAGCAACCTTAATGGGCGTCTCGCGCGAGGCGGAGAGCGCGTACTGCTTAAAGTGCTCGCGAACCTTGTCGAGGTAAACATCGGCCGAGGCGGAGGCGCCGCCGCCGATGAGGAACATCTCGGGATCGACCACGTTGGCGATAAGTGCCAGGGCGCGACCGAGATAGTCGGCCATGGTATCGGCCGCGGCCAGCGCGAGCTTGTCGCCCTCGCGGCAGGCCTGGAACACGTCCTTGGAATCTGAGGGGCCGGTGAGCTCGATGGGCTCGACGCCAGCCTTCTTGCACTCGGCAAGGTAGTTGCTCACCACACCGGTGGCACTGGAATACTGCTCCAGGTGGCCATGGCCGCCGCAGCCGCAGGTGCGCTCCTCAGCCGGGTTCAGGCACATGTGGCCGATCTCGCCGCCGGCACCCACAACGCCCGACACCACGTCGCCGTTGACGATAACGCCGCCGCCCACGCCGGTACCGATGGTGACCATCACCACGTTCTGCACGCCCTTGGCAGAACCGAGCCAGGCCTCGCCCATAGCAGCAGCGTTGGCGTCGTTCTCGTACTTAACGACCGCGTCGGGGCAGTGCTCCTGAATGGCGATCTTGAGCTCGGGCAGGTTGATGGCAATGTTCGCCTTGACCTTGGCATCGCCCGATGCCGGGATGGGGCACGGGACGGCCAGGCCAATGCCCGACACAAAGGCACGCGGAATCTGGGCCTTGGCGACCACCTGGTCGATAGCCTCGGTCACCGCGGCAAAGCCCGCAGCGTCAACGATGGGAGGCGTGGGCACGCTGGCCTTGGCAAGCAGGTTTCCGTCCTCATCGAACAGACCCTCCTTGACCGAGGTGCCGCCGACGTCGATGCCGATGTAATACTGCTTAGGTTCCATGGGAGCCCGCCTTTCTCGTTTAAACATTGCCTGTATGGTACCGCTCCCAAGGCAAAAACCTACCAAAAAGGACAGGTTTGTTTTGGCAGGTTTTATCTGGGGAAGCGCAGAGTACGAGATTCGGTTCGCTGGGTGTTATATCGGTTCGGCCCCGTCCTCGGACCGATCATTTCTCAACACGACACTACTCAGATGTTTATCATTTAAAACGCTCTAATTTTACAAGCGGGGCGACTTTTAATTTTATCTTTCTCGAACTTTTCAATAACTCAATAGAGATACTTAGGTGTTGACTATACTTTC
>CABQLK010000028.1 GCA_902465015.1 uncultured Collinsella sp. | reverse complement strand
CCGCCGTTCGGCAGAACGGCGGAACCCCCAATTGCCGCTCTGGCGGGTTTGCAGCGTCGAGCCGTTACGCGGTTTGGTAAAACTGCGTAACTAAAGTGCCTCCGCGCAGCGCTTGCAAATATGCGCGTGGCCGTTGTACTTGCCGACGGTGGTGCGGTAGTTCCAGCAACGGTCGCAGCACTCGCCCTCGGCAGCCTCGATAGCAACGGAGAGCTCCTCGCCCTGGGTCAGCTCAACATCGGAGACGATGTAGAACTCGGCCAGGTCGACGGCCTTATCACCGGTCAGCAGCGCGTACATCTCGGCGGGAACGACCGCCTTGACGCGAACCTGCTGGCTCTTGGTGAAGGTGCCGGCAGAACGGGCATCCTCAAGGGCCTTGGTCACGGCACTACGGAGCTCAAGAGAAGCCTCGAGCACGCCCTCAAACTCGTTGGCCTCGTCGACCGTAATGGGCGACTTGTACCAATCGAGCAGCGCGGCGTACTTCTGGTGATCGACGCAGCCGGCGGGCGCATAGGCCATGGCCTCGTCGACCGTGTAGGACAGGATCGGCTGCAGGTCGCGCATGAGCATCGAGAAGAGCTCGGCAAGCACGGTCTGGGCGCTGCGGCGCTCGAGCGAGCCGGGCTTCTCGCAGTACAGACGGTCCTTCAGGGCGTCGAGGTACACGTTGGAGAGCTCGGTAACCACGAAGTCATAGAGTGCACGGTAGGCGCGCGGGAACTCGTAGCTGGCGTAGGCATCGTCGACCTCGGCCTGAACCTGGGTCAGACGGGCAACCATGAGCTTGTCGAGCGGCAGCAGGTCGGCAAAGGCGACGCCGTCGGTCTCGGGCTCAAACTGACCCTCGAGCTCGGAGAGCAGGAAGCGCAGCGTGTTGCGGAAACGACGGTAGGCATCGGACGTACGGGCAAGAATCTCGTGGTCAATGGAAACGTCGGAGCTGGTATCGACGGAGGCAACCCACAAGCGGATGATGTCGGCGCCCATCTCGTCACAGACCTTATTGGGGTCGATGACGTTGCCGAGCGACTTGGACATCTTGCGGCCCTGGCCGTCGAGGGTGAAGCCCTGCGAGACGACCGCCTTGTACGGAGCATGGCCGTTGGCGCCCACCGAGGTGAGCAGCGAGCTCTGGAACCAACCGCGGTGCTGGTCGGAGCCCTCAAGATACACGTCCGCCGGATACTCAAGCTCGGGGCGATACTCGCAGACGGCCTTCCAGGAGACGCCGGAATCCCACCACACGTCGAGGATGTCCTTATCGGCCTTAAGGTGATGGCCGCCGCACTTGGGGCAGACGCAGGCCTCGCCCAGGTAGCTCTCGGGAGCATCCGTGAACCAGGCGTCGGAGCCCTTCTCGTGGAAGAGCTTGATGACAGCGTCGAGCGTGGCGTCGTTCATGACCTTCTCGCCGCAGTCGGCGCAGGTGTAGCTCGGGATGGGCACACCCCAGTTGCGCTGACGGCTGATGCACCAGTCGGGACGCTGCTCGACCATGGCGCCGATGCGGTTTGCCGCGTGGGCCGGATACCACTTGACGTTCTCGCGGACCTCCTTGCCAGCCTGCTCGCGCAAACCGGTCTTGTCCATCGAGACAAACCACTGGTCGGTAGCACGGAAGAGCACCGGGTGCTTACAGCGCCAGCAGTGCGGATAGCTGTGCGTGATCTTCTTCTCGAGAACCAGGGTGCCGCGCTCGCGCAGGAACTCGATGATGTGCGGGTTGGCCTCGTCGGTATCCATGCCGCTGAAGGGGCCACCGGTGCCAAACTCCTCGCCGGTATAGAACTTGCCGTCGTCATCGACCGGCATGCAGATGTCGGTGATGCCCTCCTTGAGGCAGGCAAAGTAGTCGTCGACGCCGTGGCCGGGCGAGTTGTGGACGATACCGGTACCGTCATCGACACCGACGTAATCGGCCAGCAGCGCCACGCCCTCGACACCGTCGAAGATCGGCTGCTTGTAGTGGATGTGGTGGAAGGTCTCAGCAGGAACCACGTAGGGCTTGCCGTCGACCATAACCGGGGTGTACTCCCAGCCAAACTCCTCGCAGCACTTAGGAGCCAGGTCCTCGAGCATGACCTCGGCACGACCCTCGTGCTCAACGGCGACATAGGCGGCGCCGGGCTTGAGGGAAACTGCCTGGTCTGAGGGAATGGTCCACGGCGTGGTCGTCCAGATGATAAAGTCGACCGGGCCGTCGAAATTCTCGAGACCGGCGGGCTTGGAGGTCATCTCGAAGCGCACGAAGATGGACGGGCTCGTCTCATCGGAGTACTCGATCTCAGCCTCGGCCAGCGCGGTGTGGCAGTGCTTGCACCAGTGAACCGGCTTGTGGCCGCGATAAATCATGCCCTTATCGAACATGGCCTTGAAGACCTCGATATCGGCGGCGTCATGCTGGTGATAGAGCGTCAGATAGGGGTTGTCCCAGTCGCCGAGCACGCCCAGACGGCGGAAGCCAGCCTTCTGAAGCTCGATGTTCTCGACAGCGAACTCGTTGCAGAGCTCACGGATCTTGGCCGTGGGGGTCTGGTTGAACTTCTCGGTGCCGAGCTTCTCCTCGACCTTATGCTCGATCGGCTGACCATGGCAGTCCCAACCGGGGACATAGGGAACCTCATAGCCCTGCATCATCCAGTAGCGGTTGATCATGTCCTTGGAGATCTTGTTCATGGCATGGCCGATGTGGATCGGACCGTTGGCGTACGGAGGACCGTCGTGCAGCACGAACTTCTTGTGACCCTCGTTCTTCTTCAGAACCTGCTCGTAGACCTTGTTATCCTGCCAGTCCTTGAGTCGCTTGGGCTCGGACTTGGAAAGACCGGCACGCATGGGAAAACCGGTCTTGGGCAGATTCATCGTCTGCTTGTACTCGTTTGCCACGGTACCCCTTTCATGTCGTGGGCGCGCACGCCCGTTGGGCACCAAAAAAGCGCCCGTCCCTACAAGCTGGGACGAAGCGCCACAAAACGGGCAGCCTGCCCGTAAAAGCTCTTCGCTTAACCACCCAGCTTAGATGCCCTCGCCCGCATATTCGCGCGCTCGCATCCGTTACTCGGCTGGCCTGTATCGACGACCATCTCGGCGATGTCTACTAAGACGAACCTGCACGGCACGTCCGTTGGGACCGCAGCTCCGGGGTGATTTTCATCGGTCGCATGCACGGGTTCTCAGCGCTCCCCGCTCTCTGTAGCATGCGGACGGCCGACTACTCGTCCCCATCAACGCTTATGCGGAGTATGCTAGCACGTTCCGCGCCGGCGAAAAACCCTCAACACTGGTTTCATATTTTAGAAATTTATCTTGGTCGCAAGCATTCTCTAGGAGCAAAATACCTGAAAGCACTCCATCTTACGAAAGAAGGTACCTATGCGCACAATTGGAATGAGCGACTATACCGTCGGCGAAGACTGCTTTGACGAGCTACCTGGCGCGCTGGCCGAGTACGGAGCTACCAAGGTCGCGATCATCGGTGGCAAGCGGGCACTAGACGCAGCACTTCCCGGTATCGAGGCGGCGCTGGCAGGTACCAACGTCGAGATTCTAGAGACGCGCGTCTATGGCACCAACAGCACGCGTGCCAATATCGCAAAGGTCGTGAACTCCCCTGCCTGCCAGAAAGCCGACGTGCTTATCGCCTGCGGCGGCGGCAAGGCACTCGACACCGTCAAGACGGCGGCCATCGAGCTCAAGAAGATCGTCTTTACCGTGCCGACGATCTGCTCCAACTGCTCGGCCGCGACCGCCATTGCCGTTGTCTACAATGACGACGGCTCGCTCGAGGGCTATTCATACCCCAACCGACCTGCGCATATCTTCATCAATCCCAAGATCATCGCCGAGGCTCCGGCGGAGTACTTCTGGGCCGGCGTGGGCGATGCCCTGTCCAAGCAGCCCGAGGTCGAGTACGCCACGAGCGCCGGCAACTTGGAGCACACCGCCGGTCTTGGCCTGGCACTCGCCCACACCTGCTCCGAGCCGCTGTTTACCTACGGCGTCCAGGGTCTTGAGGACGTGCGTCAAAATCTGTCGAGCGAGGCCGTCAAGCAGATTGCGCTCGACATCGTGGTCAACACGGGCTACGTCTCCAACCTGACCAACCAGAACGATTACTACTACAACTCGAGCGTGGCGCACGCGTTCTACAACGCCACCTGCAGCATTCCGCGTGAGGGATCATACCTGCACGGCGAGGTCGTAAGCCTGGGCGTGCTGGTGCTGTTCGCCTACACGGGCGACACCGAGAACCTTAAGCGCTATGCTGCCTTTAACAAGCAGATGGGGCTGCCCGTGACGCTTGAGCAGGTCGGCCTTACCGAGGCCGACATCCCGGCGCTGTGTGAGTATGCCCACGCCACCAACGAGTGGAAGCAGGGCAACCCTGAGCCCTTCACCGACGAAAAGTTCGCCGCCGCCATCAAGGCCGCCGATGCCTACGGCCACACGCTCCTCGCCTAACCAACCAAAACTGCCACAAAGGGGACAGGCACCTTTGTGGCAGTTTTTTATTGCCGTAACATGCTCGAGTCGAACTCGCTTGCCGGGATCACGCGGTAGCCGTGGCGCAGGAGCAGATCAACGAAGACACCGTTACCCGTTGTGAGCGTGCCGCTGAATGATCCGTCGTAGATATGGCCCACGCCGCACGACGGACTGCGATCCTGCAAGACGCACGCAGCAATCTCGGACGGGCCGCCCGCCTGCTCACACATATCGAGCGCACGTTGAGCACCCAGGCGAAACTCGCGATTAACCGAGATGCCCTCGCTGGTACGAACCTCGCCGTTAACGATCTCGGACGGCTTGCGCGGGGTGGGCAGACCGCCAAAAACCTCGGGGCACACCAACAAGACCTCAGTCCCCGTGCGTTCGCAGGCCTCGACCAACGCGCGATGATAGTTGTCGAGTCCGTTATACTTGCAGCTCTCGCCCATCAAGCAGGCGCTCACCACGATCTTCATTTCCATCCCTCTCAAGCAAAACGCCCCATTTGAGATAACTGCTCAAATGGGGCGTCGACGTTTACTGGCTCGACCGCGGCTTTACTGTTGCTTGGGCATCAGCGGATTCTCGCGCGTGAGGAGGTTCATGAACTCCTCACCCGTGATGGTCTCCTTCTTGTACAGATAACGAGCCAGCTCATGGAGCTTGAACTTGTTCTCCTTGAGGATCTGCAGAGCGCGATCGTGCGCATCCTCGATCAGCTTAGCAACAATCGCGTCCACACGCTCGGCCGTACCAGGGGCGCAGGTGAGCGACGTATCCTGATTGAGATACGCGTTCTGCACGGTACCGAGCGCCATCATGCCAAACTCGTCGGACATACCAAAGCGCGTCACCATGTTGCGGGCGAGTTTTGTGGCCTGCTCGATATCGTTGGCGGCGCCGGTCGTCATCTCGCCAAAGATGAGTTCCTCGGCCGCACGGCCGCCGCAGTAGACGGCGAGCTTGTCCAAGACCTCCTGGCGCGTCGTCAGGAAACGCTCGTCCTCCTCGACCTGCATGGTATAGCCAAGAGCACCGCTCGTGCGCGGCACGATGGTGATCTTGGTAACCGGCGCGGAACCCTTTTGGCGGGCAGCGACGATGGCATGGCCGATCTCGTGGTAAGAAACAACCTGCTTCTCGTGGTCGGAAAGCACCGTAGACTTGCGCTGCTGACCGGCGATGACGACCTCCACCGACTCCTCAAAATCGTCCTGGGTTGCACGCTTGCGACCCTCGCGAACGGCGCGCAGGGCGCCCTCATTGATGATATTGGCCAGGTCGGCGCCCGAGGCACCGGGCGTGGCGCGGGCAATCGCGGTCAGATCGATCGGCGGCTCGGTCTTCACGCTCTTAGCATGCAGCTCAAGAATGTTCTTACGGCCGGTCAGATCGGGCAACTCGACGGGGATGCGGCGGTCAAAACGACCGGGGCGCAGTAGAGCGGGATCGAGACTGTCGGGGCGGTTGGTTGCGGCAAGGACAACGATACCCTTGTGGTTATCGAAGCCATCCATCTCGGTCAGCAATTGATTGAGCGTCTGCTCGCGCTCGTCGTTACCGCTAAAGCCGCCGCCATCGCGCTTCTTACCGATGGTATCGATCTCATCGATAAAGACGATACACGGGGCCTTTTCCTTGGCCTGCTTAAACAGGTCACGAACCTTTGCAGCGCCGCGACCAACAAACATCTCAACGAACTCAGAGCCCGAAATGCTAAAGAACGGAACACCGGCCTCGCCGGCAACAGCCTTGGCAAGCAGGGTCTTACCGGTACCCGGAGGACCGACAAGAAGAGCACCGCGCGGCAGCTTGGCGCCAATCTCCTCGTAGCGCTGCGGTTTCTCCAGAAAGTCGACGACCTCCTTGAGAGACTCCTTGGCCTCTTCCTGGCCGGCGACATCCTTAAAAGTCACGCCCACATCCTTGGAGGCGATAACGCGAGCGCCGGACTTACCCAGTCCGCCGCCGCCGAAGCCACCGCCGCCGAAGTTCATCGACGGGCCGTCATCACCCATGGCCTTCTTCATGCGACGATTGAGCCACCAACCGATGAGGAAGAAGATCGCCATGGGAAGGATGAGGGTGAGCAGGTAGTAGGTCATCAGACCCGAGTTTTTATCGGGAACGACCGACTCCAGGGACGCACCGGATTCAAGCACGCGATCGGTAAAACCCGCATCATTCGGCACACCGGTCGTCTTGTAGGCGATGTTCTCGTCCTCGCCCTTCTTGGTGTAATAAATCGAGTAATCGTCCGTGTTGTATTCGACCTTATCGACGCTCTTCTTATCGAGCGCTTTGACAAACGTCGAGTAATCGGTCTTCGTAATCTGCTGCGTGTGACCGATGTTGGGGAACAAAACGGTCGAGAGCACGAGGTAGACGACGAAGGCGATGAGCACGTAGAGGATCATATTCCGTCTACGTTTGTTGTCATCCATCTCCATCTGCTTGAACTCCATCTACTGGGGTTGATAATGCTAACTAGAATACCCAACCCGGCCGGCGATAAACCGACGCCGGGCACGAAATGATAGAGATGGCATCACTCGAAGTCGGCAAGGTTCAGATCTATACGGGCGACGGCAAGGGTAAGACGACGGCTGCGTTGGGGCGCGAGAGGATGTCGAGGAACTGATTGCGATAAAGCCCGCCACCACGGAGCTCGTGCTCACCAGCCGAGGCCTGCTGCCACTGCCCGACCTTGCAGACCTAGTAAACAAAATGCGCCCCGTCAAACACTACTTCGACGAAGGCCTCCTGGCCCGCCAAGGCTTCGAATACTAATTGATCCGAAGGGGACGGAGTGAAACGGATCATCGACATCACGACGGAGAGCAATGATCCGTTCTCCTCCGCCCCAAGGGATCATTAGGCGGTGGCGCGGCCTAGCCAGTTGCCGCTGTGGTGGTAGATGGTGAACATCGTGGCCGTAATGAGCCAGGTTACGGGGTAGACCAGCAGTAGATGCTCAAGCGACGGATCGAAGGGCATGATCGCAAACACCCAGATCACCCTCAAGACAACGGTGCCAAAGATGGTGAGCATCATAGGCTGCAGACTCACGCCGGCACCGCGAATGGAGCCCGACGCGTTTTCGATAATCGAGAAAATCGCGTAGAACGGCGCAATGAAATGGATGATGGTCGTGGTGTACGCCGAAATCGAAGCATCGTCGACAAACAAACGCGACAGAGGACCCGAGAACACCAGGAGCACGGCAGACAGGCCACCAATGAGCATAAACGAAAGCACGAGCGACGTGTGATATCCCTTGCGCATGCGCTCGTAATTGCGCGCGCCAAAGTTTTGCGCCGAGAACGTAGTGATCGATACGCCGAGCGCCTCGGTCACCATCCAGATAATGCCATCCAGGCGCCCAGATAGACCCCAAGCAGTCGTGACATCGGCGCCAAACGAATTAACCGACACCTGGATCAGCACGTTCGAGATCGAATAGGCAGCCGATTGAAAACCGAGTGGCAGACCACACGAGATCATACTCTTACAAATACCGCGATCGATGCCGAGCTTAGACAGCGAAAGACGCCATGCACCCGGAGCGCGCATCATGCGCAACACGATCATCGTTGCATTGGAGCAAATGGTCAGCGCCACTGCGATGCCGCAGCCCAGCGCCTCCATATGCAACACAGCGACAAAGATGATATCCAGCACCACGTTAACCAGGCAGCCAGAGGCAATGATCACGGCGGGGCCGCGCGTGTCGCCCACGGCACGCAGCAGTGCGGTTCCCATATTAAGCAGCAGTGCCGCAACCATCGCGGCAAAATAACAGCGAGCATAGGCCACGCCCTCGGCCAATAGTTCATGCGGCGTGTTCATAAGCACCAGCATGGGCTCAACGAACACTATGCCAAGAATCGAGAAAACGATACCGCCCACCAGCGCGAGCGTCATGGCTGTATGGACCGAACGACTCAGTCGCTCATCATCGTGCTGGCCAAAATACTGACCGGTAATGACCGCGCAGCCGGCGCCGACGCCAACGCAAAAGCCAATGCAGAGCTCGGTGAGCACCATCGTGGCTTGAATGCCACCCAGCGCGAGCTTGCCGCCAAACTGACCGACGATATAGGTGCCGATAAGCGTGTAGGCCTGCTGAAAAAACGAACTAAAAAAGATGGGAACGCACAGCGACAGCAATTGCTGCCAAATGACACCTTGCGTTACATCGATAGCCGTAGATTTCTTAGCCACACGCCCTCCCCACACGCATACGTCAAACAGCAAAACAGCAATTTAAAACCAAAGCCAAAACCAGCTTAGCACCGACTGGCAGTGACCGAAACACCCCGAATTAGAGCACGGTGCGGAATAACTGCCTAGTGATACAAACCCGGCTGGTAGTGATACTCGTTGCTCAAGTGCGGGCACAGCTGCCAAAAGGCGACGGCACTCGCCGCGGCAACGTTGAGTGAATCAACCCCGTGCGCCATCGGAATGCGCACGGCCCGGTCGCAGCCCGCGATAGTCTTGGCGCCCAGGCCGGCACCCTCGGTGCCCATAAAGATCGCCAGGCGATCAATCTCCTGAAATACAGGATCGTCCAGCGAAACGGAATCGTCCGTCAACGCCATAGCGGCACACGAAAAGCCGGCATCGTGTAGCGCCGCCAACCCGTCATGCGGCCACACGCGAACCTCGCTGCCAATGCGCGTCCAGGGAACCTGAAACACGGTGCCCATGCTCACCCGGGCCGAGCGACGGTACAGCGGGTCGCAGCAAGTAGGGCTCACCAAAATGCCATCGACGTTCAGCGCAGCCGCCGAGCGGAAAATCGCACCGACATTGGTGTGATCGACAATACCCTCAAGCACGCAAACACGCACCGGACGATCCCCCGCCGCCTCAACGACGCCGTCCAAGAACTCATCAACCGGAATCTGACGCGGGCGACGGAACGCCGCAAGCGCGCCACGCGTCACGTTAAAGCCCGTCAACTGCTCCATGAGCTCCATCGAGGCCACGAACACAGGAACAGGACCAGCGCCCTCGCGCACGACTAGGCGCTCAAACAGCGGCATCATCTGGTCGAGCCAGCGTTCGCCCAAAAGAAAGCTCACCGGCTGATATCCGGCACGCACCGCGCGCTCGATAACCTTGGCGCTCTCGGCGATAAAGATGCCCTTTTGCGGCTCCAACACGCAGCGCAGCTCGCGCTCGGTCAGTCGCACGTAGGCATCGAGCCGCTCGTCCTCGAGCGAATCGATTCGCAGAACCTCAACGGCATCAGTCATAGCAGCCAGCCCGCACCTTTCTTTGCAGCACCTATACAAATATCGGGGCAACGCCATGCGCCGCCCCGTCATTCATTTCAACCCGATAATACCGAAGGGATAATCGGTTTTACGCCTCGATGCGACGATACGTCACGAACTCATAATCGACGCCCTCGTCACCCTCACCGGCGGCAATCGTCGCGACCCCGCTACGCTGTGCAATCTCCCACGCAGGATCGGCTTCCAAATCGGGAAAGTACGTATCCACGACATGGACGCAGTGGTTATGCGTGACCTCGGCCTCGACGCAATACGGCAAAAACTGCCGATAGACATCGCCGCCACCGATCACCCAGGCAACGGGCTCATCGGCAACCGCGGCGAGCGCCTCGTCGATGCTATGCACCACGTCAACGCCATCGGGCGCAAAATCCTCGTCGCGCGTGAGCACGATATTGCGGCGGTTCTTGAGCGGACGTCCGCCGGGAAAACTCAGCAGGGTCTTGCGCCCCATAATAACCGGGCAACCTTTGGTGCACGCCACAAAATGGCGCATGTCGGCGCGATTGGACACCACCATGTCACCCTCGCAACCAATGCCCCAATCGTCACACACAGCGACGATAGCAGATAGCTTACACGTCATGAGTGCCACCTACACCGCGATGGGAATGTTCTTGACCTGTGGACCGTGCTCATAGTCCTCGACGATCAGGTCATCAGTCGTAAACGCGTAAAAATCATGCACATCGGGGTTGAGCGTTACCTTGGGTGCCGCAAACTGCGGACGCTCGATAAGCTCGCGGACGATATCGACATGGCGGTCGTAAATATGAGCATCAGCGATCACGTGCAGCAGCTCGCCGGGAATCATATCCACCGACTGCGCGACCATCATGAGCAAAATGGCGTACTGGCACACGTTCCAGTTGTTCGCGGCCAAAATGTCCTGGCTGCGCTGGTTGAGAATCATGTTGAGCGTGGGCTTATCGTCCTGCGGGCGCTGCGTGACGTTATAAGTCACGCTGTAGGCGCACGGATACAGGTGCATCTCGGACAAGTCGCTAAACACGTACGTGTTGGTCATGATGCGGCGGCTGTACGGCGTATGCTTAAGGTCGTACAGCACGCGGTCCATCTGGTCGAAATCGCCCTCGGCATAATGGCTTTTCTGGCCAATTTGGTACCCGTAGGCCTTGCCGATAGAGCCGGTCTCGTCGGCCCACTCGTCCCAAATATGGCTGTTGAGGTCATGGACGTTATTGGACTTCTTTTGATAGATCCACAGGATCTCGTCCATGGCAGACTTGAGCGCCGTACGACGCAGCGTAAGCGCGGGGAACTCCTCGCGAAGGTCGTAGCGCGCCGTGACGCCAAAGTTTTTAATGGTATAGGCAGGGGTGCCATCCTCCCACACCGGGCGGACCTTTTGGCCCTCGGTGGTGGTGCCATGGTCCAAGATATCGCGGCACATGGTTACAAACTGTTGATCAGCCTTGCTCATTGACCCTCCTGTCAGTCGCCTACAAGCGAGATTCATTGTAGCCCAGGCGCACGCGGCCCCACAGCCCAAACATAAGCGCTTATTTTCTGACATATGCCAGAAATTCCTTGCGCGAATCCGCACGTTCGCTATTCTATTGTTGACATATGTCAGATAAGGAGTGCGCATGGCAGGAAGACGCGAAAAATTGCGCCGTGTTGGGATCATCCCCGAATATCGCGGCTTTACCCCCGATGGCCTTGCCAGCGGAGACGCTATCGATATGACGGTCGACGAGCTCGAGGTCCTGCGCCTATGCGACCTGGAAGGACTCAATCAGGAGGAAGTCGCCCAGCACATGGGCATTGCCCGCGCCACGGTGGCGGCAATCTGCAGCCGCGCGCATCGCAAGGTGGCAAACGCATTGGTCAATGGACGGGCGATTATCATCGAGGGCGGCAATATCGCATACTCCCCCATCACCACGACAACGGCCGCATGGCCAGCAAAGGAGGTCGACACCATGAGGGTGGCAACGACGTACGACAACGGCAACATCTTTATGCACTTTGGCCGCAGCGAGCAGTTCAAGATCTATGACATCCAGGACGGCAAGGTGCTCAACGAGCAGGTCGTGGGCACCGGCGGCACCGGTCACGGCGCCCTGGCGGGCCTGCTCGCCAACGGCGGCGTGGACACGCTCATCTGCGGCGGCATCGGCGGCGGCGCTATCAACGCGCTGGCTCAAGCCGGCATCACGGTATACGCAGGCGCCCAGGGCAGCTGCGACGCTTGCGTCGAGGCCCTTATCGCCGGCACGCTCGCACAGAACGGCGAGGCCACGTGCGGCTGCCACGGCCATGACCACGAGCACGCCCATGAGCACGGCGAATCCTGTGGTTGCCACGGCCATCACGAGCACGAGGGCCACGAGGGCTGCGGCTGCCACTAACGGCACGGCACCGCGAACTCGGGGCGCGACGCTGAACGCAACCCAACAATCAAAGCCAACAACAAAGGCCACCCAGTAGCTTCCGAGTGGCCTTTGCCATATCAAGCTGGAATTACAGCACTATTTTTTATTGCGCATCTGCGCTTCCATCTGGCGCAGCAGGTCCATATCGGACTTAGGGCCGCCCGTTCCCAGACCGCCCATGCCGCCCAGACCCATAGCGTCCAGGCCAGGGATATTGGGCATGCGCATCTTCTTGCCCTTCTTACCCTTTTTGCCCTTCTTGCCACCAGCCTGTGCCTGATTGGCCATCGTGCGCATGCGGCCCATCATCTTATTCATCTCGCCCCACTGCTTCATAAGGCTATTGACCTCGGTGGGGGTTACGCCGGCTCCCTTGGCAATGCGGGCGCGGCGCTGGCCGTTAATGATGGAAGGACGCAGACGCTCCTCCTTGGTCATCGACATGATGATGGCCTCGTTCTTGTCGAAGATGCCCTCGTCCAGGTTGCCGCCCATCTGGTTAAGCGCACGCTGGCCGCCGGGGAGCATGCCCAGGATGCCCTTCATGCCGCCCATCTTCTTGACGGCCTTCATCTGGTCGAGCATGTCGTTCATGGTGAAGCCCTCGCGCAGCATACGCTCGGCAGCCTCGAGCTGCTCTGCGTCGGCCGCCTCCTGGGCCTTCTCGATAATGCCGACAACGTCGCCCATGCCCAAGATTCGCTTGGCCATACGATCGGGATAGAACGGCTCCAGCGAATCGGGTTTCTCGCCCATACTCACGAACTTGATGGGCTTGCCGGTCACCTGGCGCACGGAAAGCGCACCGCCGCCACGGGCATCGCCGTCGAGCTTGGAGATGATCACGCCGTCAAAGTCAGTGCGCTCGGCGAAGGTCGAGACGACGTTGACGATATCCTGGCCAGTCATGGCATCGACGACCATCAACACCTGATCGGGCTTGACGGCCTTCTTGATGTCCACGGCCTCCTGCATCATCTGCTCGTCGATCTGCAGACGACCGGCGGTATCGACGATGACCACGTCGCGCAGGTGGTCGACGGCCTCCTGGATGGCGCCCTTGGCGATATCGACCGGGTGCGCGCCGTCACCGCGGAAGACCGGAACGCCGATCTCTCCGCCAAGCGTGGCCAGCTGGTCGGCAGCGGCGGGACGGTAGACGTCGCACGCGGCGAGCAGCGGCGAGCGGCCCTGCTTCTTGAGCTGGTAGGCCAGCTTAACGGCCGCCGTAGTCTTACCGGAACCCTGCAGGCCCACGAGCATGATGACATTGGGAATGCGGTTGCTAAAGACGAGCTTGCTCTCGGTGGAGCCGAGCATCTCGGTGAGCTCGTCGAGCACGATCTTGACGACGTTTTGTGCCGGCGACAGCGACTCCATGACCTCGGCGGTCATGCAACGCTCCTTGGTCTTGGCGACGAACTCCTTGACGACCTTGAAGTTGACGTCGGCCTCGAGCAGCGCCATGCGAATGTCGCGCATGGCCGAGGTAATGTCGGCCTCGGTCAACTTACCCTTGCCACGCAGGCGGTCAAATGTGTCGTTGAGGCGATCGCTCAGGGAATCAAACACTGGTTACTCCTTAGTTGGACTCGCCCACCAGGGCGCGGCAGAAATCTTTGGCATTGAACTCCTGCAGGTCATCGACCTGCTCGCCCACGCCGATGCGCAGGATCGGAAGCTTGAGCTTCTCGGCCACGGCCATGGCGATACCGCCCTTTGCCGTGCCGTCGAGCTTTGTCATGATAATACCGTCCAGACCCAGCGCCTCGTTAAACTCGAGCGCCTGGTTCAGGCCGTTTTGGCCCGTCGCGGCATCGATCACGAGGACAACCGAGACCGGCATGGGACCGGCGGCCATATTGGCGGCGCGCTTGCGCGTCACGTTGACCACCTTGGCAAGCTCGCGCATGAGCTCGGGGCTCGTGTGCAGGCGGCCGGCGGTATCGATAAGCACCAGGTCGCTGCCGCGCTTATCGGCCTCGTCGAGCACGTCGTAGCAAACGCTTGCCGGGTCGGAGCCGCGGTCGCGCTTGATGACGGGAACGCCGGCGCGCTGGCCCCACACATCGAGCTGCTCGATGGCGGCGGCGCGGAAGGTATCGGCCGAGCCGATCACGACGTTCTTGCCGCGGGCAGCCATGGCACTCGCGATCTTGCCGACCGTCGTGGTCTTGCCGGCACCGTTAATGCCCACAAACAGCACGCAGCTCGGCGTGTCGGCGAACGGATCGCGCTCGATGGGCACAAAGTGCTGCTCAAGCTGCTCGGCCAGGGCGCGACGGAGTTGCGGGGCGGTCTTGAGGTTCTTCTTGGCCGCGGCATCGCGCAGGTCATCGGAGACCTTGATGGCGACCTCGGCGCCCATGTCACCCATGACGAGGGTGTCCTCCAGGTCCTCCCAAAAATCCTCGTCGACCTCGCCGCCAAAGTAAAAGACCTCGTTGAGGGCCTCGCGACTGCGCTCAAGTCCGCGCGAGAGAGCGTCAAAGAATCCCATTATGCATTCACGACCTTTCCGGTTTCGCGATCGAGTTTTTGCGAGACGACGCGACTGACGCCGTCGGCTTGCATCGAGACGCCATAGAGGACGTCAGCGTCCTCCATAGTACGGCGCTGATGCGAAATGACCAAGAGCTGCGTATCGGAACGCAACACATCGAGCGCGCCGATGAGCTTGGACAGGTTGGCGTCGTCGAGTGCAGCCTCGACCTCGTCCAGCACATAGAACGGCACCGTACGCGTGCGGTACACGGCAAAGAGCAGGGCGAGCGCCGTCAGGCTCTTCTCGCCGCCCGACATGAGCATCATCTTGGTGATGCGCTTGCCGCGCGGCTGCGCCACGACCTCGATACCCGTCTCGGCTGGATGCTCGGGATCGGTCATCTCCAGATGAGCCTGACCGCCCGGGAAGAGCATAGCGAAGATCTCGCGGAAGTTCGCGTCGACCTTCTCAAACGTCACCAGGAAGGCCTTCCGCATCTTGCGATCAATGGCCACCGTGATCTTGGTGAGCGCCTTGCGCGCGCTCTCTAAATCGGCCAGCTGCTCCTCGATGTAGTCGGCGCGGCGCTTGAGCTGCTCGTACTCCTCCATGGCAACCTGGTTCACAGGGCCCAGGTTGTTGATCTGACGCACGAGCTGGTTGAGTTCGCGCTCGGCGGCATCGCGGTCCATGGGCGCCGGAAGCATGAGCGCTTCCTCGAGTACCGTGGCGCCATCGGCGGTAATGGCCTTAATGGCGGCCTCTACCTGCACCTCGAGCTTGCCACGCGCGACCTTGAACTCGTTTTGCGTGGCGGAGGCGGTATCGACCCGCTCCTTAGCGTGGGCAACCTCCGCCTTGGCATCCTCGATGGTCTTCTTAAGCGAAGCGGAGTCCGCCTCCTCCAGAGAGGCCTGGTCACGCAGGCGCGCTGCCCAATCCGACGCGCGTTCCAACAGGGCCGAATAGCGTTCGTGCATGGGGTCGACGCGCAGGCGCAGCAGCTCGAGCGAGCGCGAAGCCTGGCGTGTTCCGCGGATACGACGGTCGATGCCCTCAAGACGATGCTCCAGGTCGGGCACGCGGCCCTTCAGCGAACGCAGGCGTTCGCTCGTCTGGGCTAGGCGAACCTTGGCGTCGGCGAGCTTGCCGGCAGCCTCGGAATCGTCACGGCGAACGCGGTCGAGTTCGTCGTTGGCCTCGGCAATCTGCAACCCCAGATTGCTTGCCTGCGCGCGAGCCTCGTCACGCGAACGGGTGAGCTCGTCAACGCGCGGGCGCGCAGCGCGAACGGCTTCGGAGGCCTGCTCGCGGCGCTTGGAGATGCGCACGCGCTCGACCTCGGCATTGTTGGCGCTTTGCTCCAAGCGGCCGATCTCGGAGAGCAGCGAGCGGCGCTCGCCCTCAAGACGGGCGATCTCGCCGGCGGCATCGCCCTCAGCGGCACGCGCTTCCTCAACGGCCGCATTGGCCTCGACGACCTGATTCGAAACATGCTCAAACACGGCAGCCAAATCGGGCTCCAGGCCCTCCAGCTCGCGAATGCGACGCTTGCGCTCCAGAGCACCCGAGGCCTCGCCGGCATCGAGGCCCACGCGCACCAGGCCGCCGCAGGCGACGCGGGCGCCATCGGGGGTCACGTAAGTCACGCCGTCAACGACAGGCGCGGCCAACGCGGCAGCCAAGTCATCGACCACGTAATAGCCGCCAAGCAGCGCCTCGACAATCGGGCCATAACCGGCACGCACGGAAAGGCGATCGACCAGACGCGAACCGGCAGCGCCCTCGGCGGCAGCAGAGCCGCTCACGCCGCGCGCCACCAGCAGCGCCTCACCCGAGGCCTTCTTCTGGTCCAGAGCGGCACGACCGGCACGCTCAAGCGAGGACGTATCGTCAAACAGCAGCGCATCGATATCGCCGGCGAGCAATTGCTCAACCAGGCCCTCAAGCTCGCGCGGGGCCTCGAGCACGTCACCCAGACGACCCAAGACATCGTCGCCGAGCGCGCCCACCAGACGGCTCACGAGCGGCGAGCTGTCGGCCATGCGGGCATCGAGTTTCTTTTGGCTGGCAAGCTCCGAGCGCACCTCGGATAACTTGTTGCGCTCTTCACTCTCGCGGGCACGCAGGTCCTTCAGGGCCGCGCGTGCCGCCTCGGTGGCCTCACGCGCATCGACCTGAGCCTGGCGCGCTTCCTCAAGAGCGCCCTCAAGCTCCTCGGCGCGGTCGCGACGACTCTCGAGCGAGGCCGTGACCTCCTCGAGCTGCTCGTCAATCTGCTCCAGGCGCGAGGCATACATGTTGTCCTCGACCTCGGCATTGCTCAAGGAATCCTTCACCTTGGCGAGCTCGAGCGCGGCATTATCGGCCACGCGCTGCACATCGCGTTGCTCGCGCGTGAGTTGCGAAATCTGATTGTCGAGCGCCACGCGACGCTCGTGGAGCTCAGCAGCGGCAGGACCGGCGGCGTCAACGTCCTCCTGGGCCTGCATGTGCGCGCCGGTCACTTCCTCAAGCTGCGCACGCGCGTCCTCGAGCTCCTCGACCACGCGACGACGCTGATGCTCGGAGCTCGAGATCTGACCGCGCATGTCAGACAGGCGCGACACCATGTTGTGGCCCTTTTCCTCGAGCAGGCGCATGTCGGAGTTAATGCGGCCGACCACATCTTGCATATGACGGCGCTGCTCGCCCAGGTCGCCCACAAACAGGCCCTTTTCCTCGAGCATGACCTGGAGCTTCTCGAGCTCGCGCTCCTTTTCGCCCAAGCGGTACTGCGCAAGCTCAAGCTCGGCGGCACCTTCCTTGGAGCGGCTCTCCAGGTCGTTCCACTGCGACTGCAGCGAACGCAGCTCGTCGACGGCTAGCATCTGCGTAAGCTCGTTCGCGCGCGAGGACAGCTCTTTGTACTTGCGCGCGCGATCGACCTGACGCTCCAGCGGTCGCAGCTGACGGGCGATTTCCTTATTGATGTCGTGGGCACGCGTCAGGTGCTCGTCCATCGACTTAATCTTTTTGAGCGCACGCTCCTTGCGGCGCTTGTGCTTGGAGATGCCGGCGGCCTCCTCGATGAGGGCACGGCGCTCCTCGGGGCGGCTCTGCAAGATGGCATCGAGCTTGCCCTGGCTGATGATGGAATGCGTATCCTTACCCAGGCCCGAATCGTGCAAGATGTCCTGAATGTCCATCAGGCGGCACGGACTCGAGTTGATGAGGTACTCGCTTTCGCCCGAGCGGTACATGCGACGGGTGATGGCGACTTCGTCAAAATCGACAGGCAGCATATGGTCCGAGTTATCGAGCACCAGCGTGACCTCGGCAACACCCACCGGCTTGCGCGCCGACGAGCCCGAGAAGATAACATCCTCCATGGCCTGGCCGCGCAGCTGCTTGGCGCTCTGCTCGCCCAGGACCCACAGAATCGAGTCGGAGATGTTCGATTTTCCCGAGCCGTTGGGACCGACGATGACGGTCAGGCCCGGCTCAAACGTCATATGGGCGCGGTCGGCAAACGACTTGAACCCTTTGAGCGTGAGGGACTTGAGATACACGGTTCCTCGCTTACACGTGCTTCTTGTTCAGAATCACGCCGTTGGTGGTGTAACCCATGCGGTCGAGCGCTTCGAGCGCGGCGGCTCCCTCGGCTTCCTTCTTTGAAGAGCCGGAGCCGCGACCCTGGCGAATACCATCGATCAAAACCACGGCGGTAAAGGTGGGCGCATGCGCCGGGCCCTCGGAGCCAACAAGCTTGTAAGCCGGGGGTTCGTGACCGTCGGCTTGCACGCACTCCTGCAAAAACGACTTGGGGTTCGCAGGATGCTCGGCACGCTCGGAAGCCAAATGCGGCTTAAGCGTACGATGGATAAACTCCGCTGCGGCATCCCAGCCGGCATCCAGGTACAGTGCGCCCACGAGCGACTCGTAGACGTTCTCGAGCGCCGAATGCAGGCCGCGCGCACCGGTACCGGTCTCGGAGGCACCAAAGATGATGATGTCGTCGATGCCCAGCTCGTGAGAAACCTCGGACAGCGTAGCGCCCGAGACAAGCGACACCTTCAGGCGCGTGAGCTTGCCCTCGTCAAACTCCGGATAGGACTCAAACAGGGAGCGTGCGACCACAGCGCCCAAAATGGAATCGCCCAAGAACTCAAGGCGCTCATAGCTGGCAGAAACCGGCTGGCCCTCGACTGCCGAGGGATGCGTAAGGGCCGCGCGCAGCAGCACCTTATTATTGAACTCGTGGCCCAGAATTTCCTGGGCGCGCGTAAGTCGTTCAGACAAAGCCAAGACCTAGGCCTCCCTGGCGTTTTCGATAGCGTCGACGGCGTCGGCGACAGAGTTGAGCGAGAGCAGGGTTTCGTCATCGATCTCGAGGTTGAACTCGTCCTCGATAGCCGTAACCAGCTGCAGGCGCTCGAGCGAGTTGGCATCGAGGTCGTCAAAGGTGGTCTCATCGCTAATTTCGGCAACATCGACGCCCAGAACGTCAGCAGCGACCTCGGCGATCTTGTCGAAGATTTCGGAGCGATCCATAGCGCTTCCTCTCATAGTGCATGAATACCAAAAGAATGGTACCGCCCGGGCGGTACCAAGACACGGTTCTGATTCTACCCCACGACGCACGCCCCGAGACGCATAACGCCGCTGTTATAAAACGATGCCGTCCATGGAGTTGGCGACGTTCTCGACCAGCCCGGCGCGCACGGCTTCGGCCGCCGCGAGCGTACCGTTTTTGACAGCCTCGACCGAGGTGGCGCCATGGCCGATCAGGACCACGCCGCGCAGGCCCAAAAGAATCGCGCCGCCCTTGGCGTCGCCCGAAAGCTTGGCCTTTATCTCGCGCATCTGCTTTTTAATGAGCAGCGCGGCGATCTTGGTGCCAAGCGAAGACATAAAGACGCCCTTGAGCTCCTGCAGCAAAAACTTGGCAGCGCCCTCGGTAGCCTTGAGAGCGATATTGCCCGACATGCCATCGGCAACGACGACATCGAAGTTACCGGAGGTGATGTCCGTTCCCTCGCAGTTACCAACAAAGCCGGGAACGGCGGCTTTCATGGCTGGGAAGCAGGCCTTGGTAAAGTTGGAGCCCTTCTCGTCCTCGGTGCCGTTAGCAAGCAGGCCCACGCGGGGATGCTCGATGCCCAGGACGACGCGGGCATAGGCGCTACCCATCTGAGCAAAACGCACCATGTCATCGACCTCGACATCGGGGTTGGCGCCCATATCGCACAGCACCGTCAGACCGCCGGCGCGATTGGGCAGCGCATTGGTCAGACAGGGACGCACCGGCTGCTTCTTACCTTCGGCCATATATCTAAACGGCGTGACGTAGGCGGTCGCAGCGGCGGTCATGGCGCCGGTGGAGCCGGCGGAGAAAAACGCGTCCGCATTTCCCTTCTTGATGGCGCGGCACGACAGCACGATCGAAGACTTGCGTTTGGTCATCACGGCGCGAATGGGATCGTCATCCATGGCGATAACGTCGGGTGCCTCAAGGGCCTCAACACGTGCGTGGGAAGCAGCAAAGGGATTGACGATTTCGGCGGGGCCAGCTGCCAAGACCTCGATATCGGGATCGGCGGCAAGTGCAGCCTCGATACCATCGAGAACGACCTGAGGTTTCTCGTCTCCACCCACAACGTCTACACAAACGCGAACGTTACTCATATACATGCTCCTTATACAAAAATGGCCGACTCATTGAGCCGGCCATTGTGGTTCCATTTGGAACGGCATCGCATCCAGAGTATACCGTTACTCGGTAACGATAACCTCGCGGTCCTTGTAGAAACCGCAGCTGGGGCACACGTGGTGCGGAAGCTTGACAGCGCCGCAACGGGGGCACGTGGACTGAGCCGCAGCCGAGATCTTCATGTTGGCGGAACGACGGGTGTGAGTGCGGATACGACCCTGCTTTTGTTTAGGTACGGGCATAGTGACCTTCCTTATGAACTATCCAGTGTGGCGATTACGCGCAAGTAGCGATACTACCACAGTTTTACTCATCGAGCTTGAGATTCTTCAATGCTGCAAATGGATTTTCCGTGGCAGCGGCCCATTCCGCCTCTGCCTGGGCGGCACAATCGCATTGCTCGACGTTGAGATTGCAACCGCATGTGGGGCACAGACCGCGGCAATCGGGCTTGCAGAGCACTACAAACGGCGTGTCCATAACGACCGCGTCATTGATGGGCTCACCCAGATCGACTAGACGGTCCTCACCCAGGAGCTCGTAGCCGTCCTCGTAGGCCTCGGGATCCTCGGGCTCCTCAAAGAGGTAGAACTCCTCGATCTCGCCGGCGATATCAAACGAGGCGGGCTCCAGGCAACGGTCGCACTCGCCGGTGGCGTGCGCGCGGACCATGCCCGTGAGCAAGACACCGGTACCGGCATTGGTAAAGACAACGTCGTAGTCGATGCCGTCCTGAAGCTGGTACTCCTTCTCGCCCACCGTGTAGGTGGCGACATCGACCTTACCGGTCAGCGGATACGAATCTCCAGGAAACTCGAGCTGCTCGGAAAGATCGACGGTAACGCTCGGGAACTCAGCCATTACCACTGACCATTCTGTTGGGCGGCACCCTCGTTGAGCTGCTGACGGCAACGGGTAACGGTGCCGGTCAGGCTCTTGAGGTTCTCCTCCAGGTGCGTAAAGACCTGCTCTGCATAGTCCTCGGCAGCATAACGCGTCTCGCGCTCGTACTGCTGGGCACGATCGCGGATGTCGTCGGCCTGCTGCTGCGCAAGGCGGACGATCTCCTGCTCACCGGCAATGGTGAGGGCCTGCTGCTGAGCGTCGGCGATGATGGAATCGGCCTGAGCGGCGGCGGAAGCCATGAGCTCCTCGCGCTCCTTAAGGATACGGCGGGACTTCTGCCACTCCTCGGGATAGCTCATGCGGATCTCGTCGAGGATGTTGAAGAACACGTCGGCGTCGATGACCTTGAACTGAGCGTTCTTGCCGAAAGGCGGCTTGGCTTCCTCGATCAGCCCTTCGAGCTCATCGACCAAGCTGACGATCCTATCGCCAGGAAAATTCTCGCCCGGCATCCGGTCTCCTTTCATAGGTAACATATCATCGTGCTAGTTTACCACATGCCACCAGGCAATAAGAAACGTCATGAAAAGCGATGTTTGAGCGCTTCGACCACGTTGGGCGGGACAAACGTCGATACGTCACTACCGAGCGAGGCGATCTGGCGAACAACCGAGCTCGAGATATAGCCGTACTGCGGCGCGCTCATGACAAAGATGGACTCCAGCTCGTTATCCAGGCGATAGTTGAGGTCGGCCTGCTGCAGCTCGTACTCAAAGTCGGTCATGGCGCGCAGGCCCTTGACCACGGCCCCCGCCCCCTGCTCGCGAGCGAAGTCGACCAAGAGGCCGGTAAAGGGCAGGACCTCGACGCCGTCGATATCGCCGAGCGCCTCGCGGGCCAGCGCCACGCGCTCATCGAGCGTAAACGTGGTGCCCACACCATTTTTACCCTGCGACTCGGCAACAGCGACGATCACGCTGGGAAAGATGCGGCGGGCGCGGCGGATCACATCGATATGGCCAAACGTGATGGGATCGAAGGTGCCCGGGACGATCACGCGGTTGATGGTGTCACTCATGAGCATCCTCCTGAAACGTCGTGGCATCGTTGTTGTCAGCATCGGTGCCGGCGTTATCGCCCTCGCCATCGTTATCGCCGACCCAACGAAGCAGGTCGACCGAGGTAATGCCGTAGCGCTTCTCACGTACAGTCTCAAAGCCTGCCGGATGCGCGCCCGCATCGGCAGCGGCATGCTCAAACAAGGCGTAAGCGCCAGGTGCAAGTAAACCCTGCTGAGCCAGGTTCTGCAGCAGTTCCTCGACCGGCTCGGCACCAAAAGCATAGGGCGGGTCGAGCAGGACCAGATCAAAGGGGCCGCCCGTTACACGACCGCGCGAGGCACTCGCCAGCATGTCGCCCGTGACCACGCGCCAACGCGCACGGTCGCGGCAGAGCGACTCGATATTCTTGGTAATGAGCCGCGCGGCGTTGCGATCGATCTCAAACGTCGTGAGCGAGCGGGCCCCACGAGAGAGCATCTCTAACCCTAAGGCACCGGAGCCGCCAAAGGCGTCCAGCACGCGGACCTCGTCCAGATCGAAGTCGAATGCCGACATGACCATAGATGCGCACGACTCGCGCACGCGATCAGTCGTGGGGCGGGTGACATCGCGACCACGGGGCTCCTCGATCTTACGACCGCGCCATTCGCCGCCGATGATTCTCATCCTCCGCTGACCTCCTTAAAGATATGTCGATAACGCATGGCGACCGCGTCGCGCAGGGGGCGCGTCGCCACGGAGTCAAGTGTACTAGCATACCGCAAGAGCTCGACCGCGTCCAAATGGGCCCATTCGATAAGGTCCTCATCGGCGTCCAGGTCCACAAAGCGCAAGGTCACGCCGCCGTGCTGACGGTAACCCAGGATTTCGCCCTCGTGGCGCAGACGCAGGTCCATCTGGGCAAGCGTAAAACCATCCGAAGTTTTTTCGAGCGATTGCAGGCGATCTTGTGCTGCCGACGCGCCGCCGTTGCCCTTGGAGTGCGTCATGACCAGGCAGGTACCCGACTCGCTACCGCGGCCCACACGACCGCGCAGCTGGTGCAGGGCCGCCAAGCCAAAGCGCTCACCGTTCTCGATGACCATGACGGTGGCGTTGGGCACGTCGACACCCACCTCGACCACCGTGGTCGATACGAGCACGTCGATCTCGCCGCGCTTGAAGGCATCGATCACGCGGTCCTTCTCCCCCGCCGGCATGCGGCCGTAAAGGCGCTCGATGGTAAGTCCCGGCAACGCCAGGCGCAGGCGGTCGAGCTCGGTCGCCGTATCGTGCAGCGGCACGGGGACCGTCACGCGGCCCTCGTCGTCGCGGGCGATACCGGGCACGTCTTCCAGCTCATCGGCCGAGTCACTCGGCTCCACGAGCGGGCAAATCACGTAGGCCTGCTGACCCTTTTCATGCGCCTCGCGGATGGCGCCATAGGCGAGGTCGCGGCTCGACTCGGTGAGCACGCGTGTCGTCACGCCAGCGCCAGGGACGGGCCGATGGCGGATGATGCTCGTGTCCAGATCGCCGTAGACCGAAAGCGCCAGCGTACGCGGGATGGGCGTTGCCGTCATAACGAGCAGGTCCGCACCGGGACCCTTGGCACGCAGGGCGTTACGCTGGCCTACGCCAAAGCGGTGCTGCTCGTCGATGACCACGAGCGACAGATGCTTGAACGCAACGTCATCCGAAAGCACCGCATGGGTGCCAAAGAGCACGTCAAGCTCGCCCGATTCCAGCTGGGCATGGATGCGCTCGCGCTCTGCGGCCGGCGTGGCGCCCGTCAGAAGCGCCCAGGACATGCTGGCCTGCGAGAGTAGAGGGCCGGTCTTATCGGCATATTGACGCGCCAGCACGCCCGTGGGCGCCATAACGCAGGCCTGGGTACCGCTATCGGCAGCCACAGCCAGCGCGCAGGCAGCAACGGCGGTCTTGCCGGTACCGACATCGCCCAGCAGCAGCCGGTTCATCACCCGCCCGCCATCGCACATATCATGCAGGATGTCTTGGAACGCGGCCTCCTGCTCGTCGCTCAGCGAAAACGGCAGGGCTTGCTTGAGCACGGCCAGGTGCTCGCCCGCGGTGTGGGCATAGGGCACCACATCGACCAGGCCGCCGTCGTTGCGCAGGCGCAGCGCCAGCTGCAGGTAGAGGCACTCCTCGTAGGCAAGCCGTGCGCGCGCGATATCGCGCTCTGCCATGCTCGAGGGAAAGTGGATCGATCGAAGCGCGCGGGCATTGCTCATCAGGCGACGCTTAACGCGTAAGCGTGCCGGAATGGGATCAAAGGGATTGCCGACGACCTCGAGCGCGCCGCTTACGATGCGGCGCATCCACGCCTGGCTTACGCCATCACTCACGTAATGGACCGGCAGGATAGTGCCCGCGGCACGCCCTTCCTCGAGCTTTTCAAAGTGCGGCGAGGCCATCTGCTTAAAACCGTAGGCAAACTCAACCTTGCCCATCACGGCCAGGCGGTCGCCCTGCTTAAGCTGCTGGGCAATCCAGGGCTGGCGGAAAAAGGCGACCTGCAGCACGCCCGTCTCGTCAACGAGTGAGACCTCGGTCACCTGCATGCGCGGACGCGGCTGCTTTTGGACGATACGGTCGACCGTGGCGATGATGGTGCACACGGTACCGATGGGCGCCATCTCGATAGACCAAGAACGGGTAAAGTCGAGGTATCGATGAGGGATATGGAGAAGGAGGTCCCCCACCGTCCGAATTCCCAGACGGCGAAGGGCCTCCTCACGTTTACCCGAAACATATTTGAGTCGCGCGATATCCTCGTCGAGCGCATTGCTCTGGGCAAAGCGCTCCGAGACGCGCGGCACGGAGCACAGCTCGGACATGGGCAGTTGCCTACTCGATCGAGAAGATCACGGGATAGAGCGGCTGCTCGCCACGATGGGCGTCAATCTCCAGATCGGGCTGAGCCTCCTCGATAGCGTCGACGATCTCCTGGAAGGCCTCATCGGACAGCTCCTCGCCGGCCAGAATCGTCAGCGCGTCGCCCTCCTCTTCCTCCTGCATGCGGTTGATGCAGTCGAGCGTGACCTGCTTCACGTCGGAACCGACCACGTCGATGGAGCCGGCGATGATACCCATGACGTCACCGGAGTGAATCGGAGAACCGTCGGAAGCGCTGGAGTCGCGCACGGCGCGGGTGACCTCGCCATCGCGGACCTCGCTGATGGCGTCGACCATAGCGGCAACGGCGTCCTCGAGCTCAGAATCGGGCAGGACGGCGAACAGCGCGGAGAACGCCTGCGGGACGGTCTTGGTGGGAACGACGGCGACCTTCTTGTCGGTGCAGGCAGAGGCTGCGGCCTCGGCAGCCATGCGGATGTTGCCGTTATTGGGCAGGATGATGACCGAGGTCGCGTTGACCTGGTCGACGGCGCCCAACAGGTCGGCGGTCGAGGGGTTCATGGTCTGGCCACCCGAGACGATCACGTCAACGCCGAGGGACTTGAGGATGTCGGCCTCACCGGAACCGGCGGCAACGGCGACAAAGCCCAGGGCCTTCGCGGGCTCGGCGGCCTTCTCCTGATCCTCGTGGATCTTAGCGGTACGGTCGTGGGCCTCCATCTCCATGTTGTGGATAAAGACCTCATAGATCTGACCAAGCTGCAGCATGTGCTCGAGCACCAGGTTGGGGGTGTTGGAGTGCACGTGGATCTTGTAGTCGGGATAGGCACCCACGAGCAACTCGCAGTCGCCCATGGAGCCCAGGAACTTAAGGCACTCGTCCTCGTCAAACGGGGCGTCGGCCTTAAACAGGAACTCGTTGCAGTAGCGGAACTCCGAGCCCTCCCAATCGTCGTTGGCCTCGATCTCAACGCGACCAAGGGCCGCGTCGCGGGCAGAGACAGCGGAATCAAACGTGGCGGAGAAATCCTCGACAACGGTGCTGCGGCCAAGTGCTGCAGCCACAAAGTTCTCAAGGAAGATGGCGAAGCCAAAGGCGCCGGAGTCGACCACGCCGTTCTCCTTCAGAACGGGCAGCAGGTCGGGCGTGCGGGCGACGGACTGATACGCCTCGACGACGATAGCATCGAGCGCATCCTCGGCCGAGAACTTCTTCTTCTCGCACTCATCTGCCTTGGTCGAAACATCACGCAGGACCGTGAGGATCGTGCCCTCGATGGGCTTACGAACAGCCTGGAAAGCAACCTTGACGGCACGACGGAAGGCGAAGGCGATATTGGCGGACGTAACGGGCTCATCGGCAGAGACGAGACCCTCGGCCACGCCACGCAGAATCTGCGAGGTAATGACACCGGAGTTGCCGCGGGCGCCCATCAGGGAGCCGTGGGTGATGGCGCCGGCAATGGCCTCCATGTCGGCATCGGCGGGAAGTGCGGAAAGCTCCTTGGTCACCGAGGCGAGCGTGAGCGACATGTTGGTGCCGGTGTCGCCGTCGGGTACGGGGAAGACGTTGAGCTTGTTGATCTCCTCGGCCTTTTCGGAAACGGCAGCCGCAGCGATCGGAAAACAGGTGCGAATGGTCTTTGCAATCATGAGTGGTGAAATCTCCGTATTCGGATGCTAGTTCAGACGGCTCTTGAGCGCGTCGATGTGAATGCCGATCTTAAGGCTGGCGGGATCGATCTGGGCGATCTCCTGCAGGGTGAAGGCGACGGAGCTCGAAAGATTGTGGCAGACGGACTTCATGTTGACGCCGTTCTCGAGCACGACGTGAAGGTCGACCGTGAGGCCGTTCTCGTCGGCGGAAACAAGCACGCCCTTGCGGAGGCGTTGACCGGCAAGCAGGCGCACGCTCTCGGCGCCCTGGAGCTGTTCGGCCATACCGACGACGCCATAGCACGTCATCGCGGCATAACCGGCAATATCGGCAATAACGTCGTTCGAGACGCTCAGGCTGCCGTTAATGGTCTCAGACACAAGAATCTCCTTTTCTGGTGCTCGCGGCACCATGTCGTGGGAGCAATCATTCCAATAGTTTACAACGAGTGCGCCATGTTGAGGTGGTGGGTCGCGGGATTACATCCTCGACACGAAATGTTGATACGGTAACGTTCGCCACAATCGATCGCGGCATGAAAAAACCCGCCGCATAAGCGACGGGTTTTACAACCTGGCTCCCCGGGTAGGACTCGAACCTACAACAGCGCGGTTAACAGCCGCGTGCTCTACCATTGAGCTACCGAGGAATTTAAAAGCCCAGCAGAATGGGCTGAGAAATTCTGGCTCCCCGGGTAGGACTCGAACCTACAACAGCGCGGTTAACAGCCGCGTGCT
>CABQLK010000027.1 GCA_902465015.1 uncultured Collinsella sp. | reverse complement strand
GAAGTAGGAAATGAGAATTAACCTCTTCAGTTCCAAAAACAGGATCGGCATGTGTAACCTTTTGGTAAGCCGCAGCTCCTTCGAGCAAGGACATCTGGTTGCAGCCCGTATCCAAAAACGCTTGCAATGTATCAGTCGGCATAAGATGCGGAGGTTCGACCGGAACGGCCTGATGCTCCTGCGCAACGCCCATCACCGGTTCTCCGCACTTGGGGCAGAACTTGGTACCCGGCTCGAGGGAGGCGCCGCATGCGCCGCAGAACTTTGGCTCCTCGGAGGCAGCCTGCTTTTGAGCAGAGGCAGTCTCCTTTGCGGGTACGGGTTTTTGAGCAGTATTTTCCTTAGTGGAAGGCGCAGTGTCCTGCTCTTCGTCTACGCCGTTGTATCCGTCTTTAAATGCTTGAACAAAAGAGCCAAACAGTCCCATGGTATTCTCCTATTTTGATTAGTAGTTGCATACAGGGAAACTAAATCCCATCGCTCCCCTACGAGCGCTTATGGAAAAACAGCTTGTAGCAAATAAACGCTGCCACTAGGGCAAACAGAAAGCCTTCCCAGTTGCCTCGGATGAGCGCCGTAAGGCCGATGAGCAGCATTGCCAAAGCCCCCACGACGCCAATGAGCACCCAGTTGGCGGCAAAGTAAACAGAAGGCCCACGCCTCCTGTGCTCAGAAAAGGACATCTTGCTCGGCGAGTATGTGCCACGTCCTCCCTTTTGCCTTCTCGAATCATATTGAGGACGCCAAGAACCGCTTCCTGCCATTCTTCTTACCTTCTTCCTATCAGAACGAGCAACCCGCCGTCCTCGTTACATCCAATGACTCATTACGTAGTTCTCAAAGCGCTGGCCGTCTGCCGGAACCAACCGAATGCGAACAAGCTTTCTGGTGCCCATGATCTTGAGCGTATAGCAACGCTTGCCAAATTCGGTCCAACGCTCAAAATCTCGAACGTGGCTGTCCACGCGGATGATGCGCTCGACCTCTTGAGCCGGGCCAACTAAGGCAGAAATAGGATCTTCCATGGCACGTTTAATCTGCTCGGTGCGCGGCTCCCTAGTGCGGAGCCTAATGTATTTGGGATAAAGACCCATATGGCAAATCATGCCATCGACATCAGCGCCGATAAACGACTCGTCGGCATCGGAATAGCCTGCCGCCTTACCGTAAGCGCCCTTTGCCAACCCAGAAACCTTATTAAACAACCCCATGGTCATCACCCGTCTGCTTAAACTTACCTACTTTCTAAAGAACGGCAACCCGCCCTTTTTGACATTGTCAGCGAGAATCGCGTCAATCTGTTGCGCAACATCGGCAGGAGCCGTAATTCCCAGTGCCTCGAGCGCGCGAGGCCCGCAGTAACGGGCGCATTCGTGTTTAAGGGCGCCATGGTTTTCGAGCTTAACTTTGGGAAGGACCTTGCCCATAGCGGCGTGCATGTCTTCGCGATTCACTCCGTAAACCGCTAGGTACGAAAGAACTAGTGCCAAGCGATCGAACGATCCCTGTCTGCCGCGCGAATACTTTAAAGCAAGCTGAGCGCAGGCCTCGAAGGCAGGCAGCCAGCAAGTGGCCGACATTGCAGCCATGGCAAAGGCAAAATCGCCAAGGTCTTTGCAACATCCCAAAACACCCTGGGCGAAAGCGTCGCAGATCCTATCTCGATCACGGCCCTCAACGTCAGAAAAATCGACAGCCCCACGGTAGCTTTTTAGGATATCTGGGATTCCCTGATATGCCCTGAAATCCGCGCTCGCCTGAGAAGCCCTCCCCAACTCCGCAAGTGACAGTGCGAGCATGCCCTGGCGACCAAGCACCGCCGCATTCGCAGCCCGGGAATAGCCATAAAGAGCGCGCAACGTCCTAAGATCTTCTTTTGAGGGATTCAAAGGATCGATTCCATCCGTAAGGCCATGCGAAGCAGTGCCCATCGTTTTTACCATGGGCGGGCAACACACCAACTTGTTACTGGGAGCCGCCTTGGCAAGCGAGTCAACAAGCTCACGAAGTATTGAGGTCGCTTTTTCGCTGCGACAGCTCAACAGGTAAGCAACATATAGGGACGTAGCATCGGTATAACCTATGGCAAGCGCCTTATGAGTAGGGAATCCTTCCCTACAGCAGATTTTATACAGATCCGACGCAGCCTCTACGCCCTCGACGTGACCCAAGCCAAACGAGAACATGGTTCCCATGTCTTGTTCGCGTCCATGGTCGCTCAGCCACACAAGACCACGCGGAAGTTCTCCAACCTTGGCATACGGAGCGCGAGCAGCGATGACCCCCCAAATGCCGTCAATCTCCTTCGGGGCAACAGCGCACACCGCCGTCACCGCCGCCTCGACGGCAGATTCGTAAACATCGAGCGAATGGGTGAACCCGTTGACATAGGCAATCACAGCCGTCGATAGCTTCACGCGATCAAGAGCAAAGGCCGTTTGCAGGGCCCCAGCGGCAAAGCGTCCAAGCTCGCCGTCGGGACCAGCTTCCTCCAGCGTACACTTGCGAGCCGCAGCAGATTTAGAGAACAGATCCAGCAAATCGATAATCTTTTGAACGTCCGATACCTCGCCCGGCGCAAACAGCCACGAAGAATCGCCGCCGCGCTGAAGAATTGCCAAAAGGTCGAGGCCGGCACGTGAGCAAGATTCGCATAGCGAGCTCATCTGTTTGGGGAAGTCCCGCGGCGCCACCGAGGCATCGGAAAGCAGACGCGATACCGTAGCGGCCGCGACGGCGCACACGCCCTCGCGCCTCTCGGCATCCATTCCGCCTACACGCCGCAGCAGATAGCTCAAAACAGGGATGAGCACGCCAAGACCCATATCCGCCAGCGTATCAAGCGAATCTACGAGCTGATTGGTGAGCTGCGCGTTTGTTGCCTCGTCGGACGAAGCCTCTGCAAAAGAGAGTGCACGTAGAAGCCTGCCCGCGTCCGCATCCGGCTCGTTCTTTCCAAGCAGTGCCCACAAATCATGGGCATCGTCCAGTGCGCCCAACATGAATTTGGCCGTCGTGTGCTCTTGGACAAAGCTGCAGAAATCCGCGAGGCGCTTGGGGTTCAGCGAATAGGAAAGCTCGACAAATCCCAGATATCCGTCAACACCTGCGTAGGACCCATTGCTGTCCGGGTTATGCGGATCAAAGACGATCCAACCACTTGTCACATAATCCGGAGCCGCCGCGATGGCCTCGGCAGAAGCGTTGATGATATCGCCCGATGCCTCGGTTGCATCATCGGCACCCAGCACAAAGGAAATTTGGCGTGACAAACGCAGCGGCAAGGCATAAGAAATAGCTCCGATAATCTGAGCCGCTTCCTCCGCCGTGGCAACGACAACAAGCTGCTTGCCGCCCATCTTTGCCGCAAAGAGCTTTGCCAGTAGCTCCCCCATGGAGTCCGCCATGTCCTCGTCCTCGAGCCATTCGCAGACTTCATCAAAAGTAACATTGCCAGCGGGGGCCAAATCTACGCACGGCAGATAGTCGGGCTTCTCCGCGCTCTGAACTTCGGGCCCCATCTGCGAACGCAGCATAGACGAACCCATGAGTTCAATGGGCGCAAACGACATATCAGCCCAGGGAACAAGAAACGACTGGCGCAACATATTGCCCGAACGCCCCTGCGGCCCCATGTAGTCGTGGGGCAGCCGGGTGTTGTTGCAGTATAGACAGTAGTCCCCATCGAGCGGATGATAGCCAAAGATAGAGAAGCCCAAATCGTGCGGAACAGGGTCGACAAACAGAGCGTTGTAGCCCTGAGATGAACCGGCCGCGGGAATAGACGGAAGTTTCTCGTCGTACGAGAAGACCTGGAAGCCATCGGAGGTCCCCTCTATGCCGCGGCGACACGAGGTATAGATAATCTGGTGAGCAGCCATGTTCTACTCCTTGGTAATAAGGTGATTCTTGGCCATAATCCACAGCAGGGGGTCCTCCACGCGCAGCGGACGAGGACGCTTAACCGAGCCGCTCTCGTCCGGTGCATTATGCAGGCCCAGGGCGGACACGCCAAAGAAGGCAACGTCGCGGAAATTACTCTGAACACTCGAGACGATGGCGCCCTCATCCCAGTTTTCGAGCAATGCACGCAGTTCGGCATCGACGGCCTGCTGATCCGCCTCGACGAAGGCTCCGTGCTTAGCATGCGGGCTTGGCTGCTGAACGGTAACCGCCGCACCGCAAATGGGCGTCAGCTGGTCAAACTTAGAAAAAGCGATGGCCACGGGAACATCGATGGCGTCCCCTTCGCGAATGCCGCGCGCCGTGCGGATAAGCGTCGTGATGGCGCTGAGCACGCCTTCGAAACCTGTCGTACCCTGAACACCGCGGAGGCTGCTCGTAAGGTCCGTCTCGCCCGCTGCCTCGAGCTGCTCCCGAATGCCCGCAATCTGGAGCGGGTCGACAAGGAAGATGATGCCGCGCGCATGCTGCAGGTAACGGTTGACCGTGGCAACGGCCTGCGGGTCCTCCAGGTCTTCGCCGGCGGCGTCGAAGAACGAAAGCGTAAATGCCTTTTTGCGGCCACGCGACGCCTCGGTATAGTTCCACGTGTAGATGAGCGGCATCTTGTCCTTGCGGTCGCCACCGCCCAGCGCGCGTGACGTTGCCTCGAGCGTATGCTGCTCCTCGAACAGCGGCTTGTACTTGGTCTCTTGGTACAGCTCGCGGCAGTTATAAAGACCGTCCATGGTAAGGAACGGGTTTACACCGGCATCCATGACATGCCCAACGCGGCGCGTGAGCTGGTCGATAAGAACGGTAATGTAATGGCTCTTGCCCGAGCCGCGCGTGCCCACGATAGCGATGATCTCGTTGTTGCCGTCAATCGAAGACTGCGGCAGCGGACTGTGACACGAAGGACAAATGGGCACGGGCGTGTTGGAGTGACATACGTCGCAGCACACGGAGCCGCCACCAAAGTGGCCCTGTTTTTGGGGCTTAAAGACGTGTCCCACGGGTCTGGGCCGCGGCCATCCGCGAAACGTCGAGTACTTCTCGTCCACCTCGGGAGCAGACCCCGAAGGGCCAGCGTCGCACTGGCGATTTGTGCAGCGATACTCTACGGCATCGGCCCCGAACCGCTCAAAGCAAAACGGACACACAATGCTGCTCGACGAGAAGGACGGTACGCCAGAAGGCGTAGCAGCCGATCCGAATAATGACGAAAAGAAACCCATAATGAAAACCCTTTACTGAACGAGATAACCGGAAGAGGTAATGTAGGCGTCCTCCACAGACTTAATGCCCGAAGAGGGAAACGCCTGGATAGATATCTTCTTGGCCTTGGGCAACGTAACCGTGATGCTGTAGGTTCCATCGACCTCGACGGGACCAAACTCCTCAAGCGTTACGGAATCGACCGATAACGCGGGCGACAGGTTGCCGATGCAATAGGCAATCTTTGTCTTAGGCAACGTGAAGGAGCCGCCCTCTTGGGCCGAAAACGTAAACGTAGACTCCCGAGGACCAAAGAGTTTCTTGCTATCCGTGCGCTCGTAGCATACATGTGCATGGCGACGTTCAAAAATCTGCTGCGCAGGATCCGAGAACTCAAAGCTGCCCACACTGCCCTTACGCGAAAAGACCGAGACGTAAAGCCTTTGTCCGTCGGGTGCCGGCACGGTCAGACAGCCATCGCGCTCCCAGTTTTTCTTGGAAACGGGTCGCAGCTGGCACGAGGAGTCCGAAAGGTCATCCACAAAACTTGTCTCACTCACGGCAACACTAAATCCCGTCACTGCGTGGTCCTTTACCGAGACATAGATAAGCAGCTTGCCGTTTGCCTCCTCGATGGAGTCGATACTCACCTTGCCGCCGTTTGACACACGAGCCTTGGCGCCCACGATAGCGGAGCTACCGCAAACCGTGGCCGCAAAGAAGTAAAGGACCTCATCGCTCTTCCAGGTGAGCGTGCCTTTGCCCGGCCCGGCAACGTTCACGCTCACAACTTCAAAGTCTCGCTCGAGCGAGGCCACATCGGACGTCGATCCCGGCTGGGGAATGGATTTGGCGTCCACGGAACCAAAGAAACGCACCTCGGCGCCAACATCCTCCCACTCAAGATCAAAGACGCCTTCCGCGCCCTTATGAGCACGCGAGACAAGACCGTCTACGTAGCGTGTAGCATCGAGCGGGGTCGCCTCGAATGTCTGCGGATGCGTCTGGCGACGGCCCAAGCCAACGATATCGAAGGAGGCACTCATCTCGTAGTGATACGTCACGCCGTCCGTAAGGCCGCCGATAACGTAGTGACCACCAGATGGGACGGTAATGGGGTCCCCGCCATCGAGCGGCGTGATCTGAACGGTCGCACTCGACGGCAGCGGCTTCCAAGACACCTCGATCTGTTCATGCGCCGGCATAAAGCGCACGTCCGTAAGGTCGGGCGCAAGAGCGATAACCTCGCTCGTAGCAGGCTGGGAACGCACACCGACGCGTACGACAACCACCTTGTATGTCAGCGCACACCCCTGGGGAGCATGCTCGTGGGTATATGAGGGCTGATCAGTCGTGCCAAGGAGCTGATCGCCGGAAGAACCGTCACCCTCGACAACGTAGACCTCGTACACAAGCGCACCACGAGAACGGCTCGGCTGCCAAACAAGGCTTACGGTCAAAGTCTCGGCATTGCCGCGAGCCTCCAAGTTGGAAACCGACTGCGGGGCGTGCGACGCAAGGAACGAACGAGCAGCGGCATGGTCGGCGCAGCGGGCGAGCGCCTGCTCACAGAGCTCGGCGGCCTCCTCCACATCTGCCGTCCCCTGAGCTTGACGCACGAGATCGTCCGCCTCGGTTACGCCCGAAGAAACTTCTGCCTCACGCGCCTTTAGATAGGCAGCATCGACGCCCGGTACGAGCAAGGCGCGCCTTAAGAGCCCATCCGCCTCCGCAAAGCGACGCTCCGCAATGGCGGACGTGAGCTTGGCACCCAAATCGCCCGCGGCAGCCTGGAGCTGAGCGACTTTTGTGTCGACCTCGGCAACGCGGGGCAAGGACGGCCACGCCGAGCGCGCCTGAGCGAGATTTGCCTTCGCACCCTCAAAGTTGAGCCAGCCCGCAAGCTTATCGGCGGCGTCGCACAGGCGCTCCGCATCCTCGATGGCCGCACCCAAAGGCGCACCGCAACCGGGGCAGCGATCGTTGGTGTTGGGGTATTTCTTGTGGCACGAGGGGCACTCGAGCATAAGCGGCAAACCGCAGCGACCGCACGTGGCAGCAGACTTGTCGTTCATATGACCGCAGCGGCACTGAACGAGCGAGTCGAGCTCTGCATCTCGCTCAAGCGAAATGCCCTTCTTTTTGCAGTGACCAACGAGCAGGGAACGCGCCTCGGTCTTGTCTGCCACAAAGGGAGCAAGAGCCTCAACGGCCGCACGTTGCTGCTCGACCCTTAAGCTGTTGTCCGAGAACGATGCGCGCTCGTCGAGCTCATCAAAGACACGGTTGAGCTTAAGGCGATTGAGGCATGCGTCGTACTCTTTACGAGCGTCGTCTGTGCCAAAGGCCTTGCGGCACAGGGCCTCAAGACTCGCCGCGGCCGCCTGCTCGGGCGTGTTGGCACGGAACGACCCCGCCACCCGCTTTGCCTTCGCAAGCAGGTCTGCGCTCGGGGCGCGATAGGGGTCGGCGCAGCCGTCGGGGCAGGCAAAGTCATACAGGTCGCTCTTGCCCAGGGCAATAAGATCCGTCTCCTTTTTATAGCCCGCCCAACCAGGAAGCTTATCTTCCATGTAGCGTTTGTAGACATCGTTTGATCCGTCGTTGGTAGATGCGGTGGCACCGCCCTCGGCAACCGTGTACTTAAGCTCGGCAGCACGCTTGCGCACAAGGGCCTCGTCCACCTGATACTCGACGCCAAAGTGGGTTTTCTTAATGCGCTTCTTGGTCTTGTTGCAGATAAGATCCAGCTGGCCGGCGGAAATCTGATTGTTTTCCGCCGCCGCCTCGAGTACCGGATCGAGCGCGCCGTTCACAACCTTGAGAGCATTCGCCGCGATGGCAGAGACCTGGGCCTCGTTGCCATCGGCAAACGCTTTCTCCATGTTGGGGACCTCGCCCAAGAAACGCTTGTAGATAATCTGGTCCGTACCGCGCGAAGCCTTGGGGCCCCACACCACACGTGCATCCGTAAGCAGCTGCCGGAGCTTTTCCTGTGAAGGAACGGGGTCAAGCGGCGCGCCGACGACGAGTAGCAAGTTGAGTTCTTGTTCCATAAATAGGCTCCCTAAATGCTGATGCCAGATCCGCTCGAGATGGAGCGGCCGATGCTCGAGAACGCGGTGCCGAGTTCGGAGAAGTCGAAGAGGCCCGCGTAACTATCCGAGGTGGAAATCTCTTTTAGAAACTCAAGATCAGCGCCAGGAGTTCCGATACCGATGATGGTGACGCCGTCGCGCTTAAGGGTCTTGGCGTTGCGACGCGCTGACTTACACGCACCGTCATCCCAATAACCATCCGTTAGGATTAGGGCGACGTCAGAGTATCCATCAGTTTGGACATCCCGCCTTTCACGCCACATAAAGAATTCATCCAGTGGATCGGCTTCATTGCCGCCTCCACATCCGTAGGCCTTGGAACAATAAAAGCCTTTGCCACCGCCGTTAATGAAGGCGGATTTACTGTACTCGAGGGCGGTATCAAAGTCGGTAAAACCAAGCCCTCGCGTCCCCCCAATAACATCAGAATAATTGCAGCTCGGCCAAGAGGCGATCATCGATCTGTCCGCAAAGTACATAAGACCGACCTCAACGCCGAAGCCATCTACAGAATTCAAGAATGAATCGACGGCTTCCTCCGCGGCAGCAAAACCCTTGCCGAACATAGAGCCTGAGACATCGACGCAGATCATCACTCGGGCGTCGACGGAACCATGATCCCCGCCCTTAACATCGTTATCCGTCGGCGCGTTCAGGAAGCGCGAGAGGTCGGACTCGACCTCAGCGCGCTGAACCTCGAGTGACTTGCCCGAGGACGCAAGCGTTGCGCCCACCTCGATGGTGGCGTTCTCCGTATAGGAATACGAGACCTTGACGTGCGTCTCACGTCCGCGCTCGCCCGGAATCTCGGGAACCACGTACTTACCCACCACCGTGTTATTGAGGGGCGCAGGATCGTCTCCCTGTAGAAGGTAAATCTCGAGCGAGCCCGGACGGCTCGGCGTGGCGCGCACGGCGTACTCGCGGCTATTGGTGGCGGGGATGGGCGTGTTCTTGCCGATAATGGTCGAGTTGACGTAGCGCGAGCGGTCCTCGCTCTCCGCGATCATGCCCATGGAGTGCGCCGTGCAGTCCACCAGCTTGGGGAGGGCGCCCAATGAGAAGCGCGGGGCGGCGGCAGAAGCGCCGGGGAGCGAGAACGCGGTGCCGCACTTCTGGGCCGCGTACACGGCGGCGCCCAGGGCCACGGCCTCGTCGGGGTTGACGTTGCCGCCGATGGGGCCGCTGCCCACCTTGCCGGTGAGGTACTCGCGCACCTGCGGCATCTTGGTGGAACCGCCCACGAGGATGTAGCCGTCGACCTGCGCCCACGTAAGCCCCGCCTCGTGCAGCGCCTCCTCGCAGCAGTCCGTCGTGAGCGTCAGCAGGTGGCGCGTGGCCTCCTCGAAGTCCTCGCGCGTGACCTCGATGGTTCCGGAAACCGATTCCGCCATAACGCGGGCGCGCGTGCGGGCGCGGTTCGTAAGGTCGCGCTTGACCTGCTCGGACACGACGGCAAGCGTATTGATGTCGGAGGGCGTGAGGTCCGACTCGACATCGTCGCGGTCTAGCCCCCTGGCATCGCAAAGCTGGTCCAGGATAAAGTCCGAGAGGGCGCTGTCCCACTGGCGACCGCCCAGCTGGTGATTGCCCGTGGAGGACAGGACGCGGATCTCGCGCCCCGAGAGCCTGGCCACCGTGACGTCGAACGTGCCGCCGCCCAGGTCGTAGATGAGGATCGTGCGATCGCCGGCGGCGTCCGCACTCATGAGTCCGTAGGCGTAGGCGGCGGCCGAGGGCTCGTTCAGCGTGCCCAGGGCGCGCACGCCCGTGCGCCGCAGGGCCTCGAGCGTCGCCTCGCGCTGGGGCGCCTCGAAGTACGCGGGCACCGTCACCACCGCGGAGTCTATCTCGACGCCGTTGGCGGCAGAGATATCCGCGATGAGGTTGCGCAGGAACATGGAGCTCAGCGTGGTGGCGTCGAACTCGCAGCCGCGCAGGCACTCCACGTAACCGGCATTGCCCATATTCGTCTTGTAAAAGGAGGCCACGTTGGCATCGCCCATGAGCTGGGCCTCCTTGGCCGCCTCGCCGCAGACGGCCGAGCCGTCCTCGGCGACGGCCACCACGGAGGGAGTCGTATGCTCGCCGGACGAGTTGGGGAGGATCTTGGGCTCGCCATCCGCACCCACACACGCAACGGCGCTGAACGTCGTCCCCAGATCGATTCCTACCGCGATACCCATATCGTCTCCCTCAACTCGTCTGTCTTCTTAGTGTCTTAAAGCACCATCTGCATGGCCGTGGCCTTGGAGCGCGCCTCGCGAATCTCGTCCTCGGTAAGGCCGCCCTTGACCTCGACCTCGACCTCACAGGACTGACCAGACGTAGGCTCAACGGCGCGAACGTCGAGGATGCCCTGCTCGCTCAAAATAAACGTCACGTCAATAGGAGAGCCCTTAGGCAGGTTGGTGCCCGAAAGGTCGATGGAAGCGGACGCGAGGGCTTCGCGATCCTTCTCGACCTTCTCCTGCTCGGCATCGTTCTCATAAACCTGAACGAGAACGGACGTCTGCCCGGCCTCGGACGTACCAAAGCGCTGGGTGTTTTCGAAAGCGCCCTTCTCGGGATCAATCTTCTGGTTCTTAAGAATCAGGTTGAAAATACAGGGGGTACCCGAGTCATCCAGCGCCTCGACGCCATAGCTCTTCGACGTGACAACGGAGATCTTGATGGCAGAAGCCGCGTCCTCGGGATTGACGAACGTCATTGCCAGGTTGTTGGCACCGACGTTCTGCTGCTGCTTAACTTCCTGCGTCTGCTGGTCGACAACCTCAACTGTCTCCTCGGAAGTGCCCTCTTGCTCGGCCTTGTGGTACAGCATGCTGGCGAGCTGGGCGGCATAGCGGGCAGCGCCCTTGGCAACGGCCTCATCGGGATCGTTAATAGCCTGCTCAAGCTCGGGGAATTCCTGCTTGAGGCGATCGGCAACCTGACGCATACGCGTGGAGCCGCCTACGAGCAGGATTTTGGTGGGGTTATGGCCCTTAGCTTTAGCGCCATCCAAACAGGTACGCATGATGTCGATGGTACGAGAGAGCAAATCGGACGTCATGTCGTTAAAGTCATCGATGGTAAGGCTGATCTTTTGGGGGCGACCCGTAAAGTTCAGAACCGCGTTTGCGCTGTCCTTGGACGTAAGGGCAAACTTGAGCTTCTCGGCTTCGCCCTGAAGCTGCTGGTCGGCATACTCGTCAAACACGTCCTCGTCCGCGCCCGTCTTATCGCAGAACTCATCCTTGAGGTACGCAACAATAGCAGCATCCCAGTCACCGCCGCCCAAGTTTTTATCGCCTTGGTTGCAGACGACCTCGATATTCTTGGAGCCATCGCCGTGACTGAACGAAACCGCGGAGACATCAAAGGTACCACCGCCCAAGTCGTAGACGATAACGTCCTCGTCCTTATCGCTCTTGTCGCAGCCATAGTTAATGGCGGCAGCAACAGGCTCCTGCACCGTACCGTACACATTGAGGCCGGCGATCTTTGCCGCAGCAAGCGTAGCCTGCGTCTCGGCATCGCCAAAGTAGGCAGGAACGGTAATGACGCAGCCATCGTAGCCCATGGGCATGTTTTGAGACGCATCGTAGGTGAGCTTCTTGAGCACATAGGCAGAAATCTGCTCGGGAGAGTAAGCCTCGCCGTCAACGGTGATGGCGACGGGATTGTCGCCGATAATGCGCTTAACGAAAGAGGCCGTGAAATCGGGGTCGATCAAAGCATTGTCCTTGGCAGGCTGACCCACGTCGTACTTGGAGGGGTCATCCGGATCAAAGTGCACCACAGAGGGCGTGGTGTTGGAGCCCTCGGAGTTCTTGACCACCACCGGGTTACCCGTCTCGTCGATGTAAGAGAGGCAAGAGTAGGTGGTACCCAGGTCGATGCCGATTACCGTTGTCTTCTCGTCACTCATGATTATTTCCTTCCTTTAATGGTGACTAAACCGAATGAGACGATTAGGTTCCTTGCCTACTCGTCGTCTTTGTCTAATTGCTGCTCGGGCTCGACGTAGCCCTTTTTATACGTATACGCACGGACAAACGCCGGATCGAGAACAGACCCCGAAAGCTCATAGCCCGGCGACAGGACCTCGATAATGACGCCGCGCTTTTCAGAGTCGCCCGTCAAGGTGCGTGGCATAGCCAGCATATGACGACCACTCTCAAATCGATCTCCCGGTTCAGGCGCAAACGAGTTGACGCCAAAATCGCAAAGGACCTCAACGAGCATGTCGCGATAGACGGAAAGATCCTCCGCCTGCTGCTGAGCCGCATCCCCCTCAACGGTGCCAAGATAGGCCAGCGTCTTGTTCATGGCATCGACCACCGACGTCACGCGCTTAAGCAGGGGCGTGGTGATCTTCTCGTACACACCGGAGCGATAGCGCTCAATTTCAGCACTGTTGTTCTTTAGCACTTCCTCCTCAAAGGTGGTGCGATCGATCTTCTGACGAAAGAGCCCCGTTAGCTGAGCAATACCCTCATCCAATGCATCGAGACGACGCGCCAGCTCCTCGGCAGGCATAACGGGAGTCGGCTCGCCAACTTCGACATCAGCAGTGGCATTCGCGTCGCAATCGCACTTCCCCTCCTCGACGGCTGTGTCGTCGGTGTCAGGCGTCTCAGTCTCAACGGGCTCGGCCGACTCCGCAGCAGGCTCAGCAGTCTCAACGGGTTCGCTAGCGCACCCCACCTCATCGCATACAGGTTCTTCGGGTGCGACGTCCTCAAACGAGGGAACAAAAACATCATCAGTCATGTGCGTCTACCTCTTCTTCCTTCGATCGATCTCGAGCTGCTGGGCATAAGAAACAGCGTTCTCAACGGGGAGAGAAATCGCCGTGGCAAACGTCGGGTCCGCCTGGCCCGCAATCCATGCAAACGGCTCGACAACGCCCTTGGGATCGTAAGCGCCGGCGAGACGCTCGTGGCCAACGGCAGAGGCTGCAAAGAAGCGATACGAGCGGAAGCTCGCCTTAAGCGACGTCAAGAAGTTGCCCATGCCATATTCGAGCAGGAAATCGCGGAGTACGGCATCCTGCGCGTCGGCGGCAGGACACTCGGGATTTGCAGCAAGATACGCATCGCAGGCGGCCTGTCCGATTTTTTCATCCAAGCCCGGAAGATCAGCCTTGCTGAGCACCACGGCAAGGGGCATGGTGAATCTGCCCTGACGATCTGGCTTGGCAACGCTTTTGACTTTCTCAATCAAGGAAGCCAAGACATCGTCGGGGTTCGAGCGGCCAGAAACGGCGGCATCCGTTGCCGAAAGCCCTTCCTCGAGCTCGCTTGCCAAATCCGGGATGCTCATGGGATCTACCAGCAGCACGGCACCCTCGGCGTATGCGTACTGAAGCTGGTCCTCGTGCTCGTCGTTATTAAGGAAGGTCTCACCGGCGACGTCGTAGAGATGGATTAGACGGTCGGGATCGAGCCCGTCCTTGCGGACAAAGACGCTCAGCGAGAATGCGGAGGCGCGTTTGACATCGGAGTCCTCACTCGTCATGCTCGCATCGCCCGATTGATAGATCTTCTCGAGCTCGGAGAAGAGCCCTCGCTTGTCATCATCGAGAAAATCGGTGTCATAGCCCTGCTGAGCAGCGCGGTCGAGCACAAGGTCGTGGGCAAGCGCCGCAATGTAGGAGGTCTTTCCTACCGAACGGCCACCAACAACGGGAATAGACATCGTCCTGGCCTCACCCGAAGCGACCGAATGCGCGCAATTGGGATTAGGGCAGCACTGTTCCAAGTCAGAGCGATGAATAGTCGATCCATCGGGTCCCTTGGCAGACGCAAAGAAGGTGCACGGGAGCTTTTGGCCGCACTCGCACACATGCGTATAGAAGCCAAACGTGTTGGGACGAAGGTAGGAATGAACCTTGCCGCACTTGGGGCAAACATACCCAGGGGTCGGCCAAACATGCTTGCACTGCTCGCAGACAAACTCCATCTTGCGCGTTTTACGATACCAAGCATCCAATGCGCGCGAGAGACCAAAGAGGATATAAACGAGCACCATTACGACCATGATGACGGCCGAATGGATGAATGCAAAGACTACCGTTCCCGCAACGCCCGCAACAAGAAACGAGAGGAAGCAGATGCCCCACAGCACCTTGTGGATAAAGCCGCCGTTGTAGAGCTCAGTAATTAATTCCCCGCGCGTAACCCTGTTAAGGACGATCGCCTCTCGAATCGTCGCTCCAAGATCAGAGAAACCCTTATCGAGCCAGTACTCAGCACGAGAAGGCTCGGGCGGCAAAAGAGCAGCCGTCTGGTTATAGCGCTCGTCAGTCAATGCCATAATCGCTAGCTCCTGTTCGAATCAATCGCATTTTTCTTAAATGCAGCCGCGTAATTCTTAAAAGCCTTGAAAACGCCATACGCGCAGAAGCTCAAAACAATAGCGCCAAGAACAAAGGTGATCTGGGCTTGAAAAGCCCTCACGATCGCGTAGACGACAATAAGAGCAAATCCGACGGCAATAATTCCAAATAACGCCATGTTTGTCTCCTCCTACTTCCTAAAAATGTTGATCAGCAAGTAAGCAGCGATGATTACGCCGAGACCGATGTATGCCTTCTGAAGGCCAGCGATTACGAGAACCAAAGCAACGGCAGAAAGGACGCAGGCTATTTGTCCCAGGCGCTTGTCTGACTCGTATTGCGTCGGCGCGCTGGGCGCAGAAGCAGCGGCGCTTCCGCCTGCAGAGGAACCCGAAGCCGTTCCAGCACCAGGCGTGGGGCTGGGCGCGGGGGTAGGAGCAGGACCGGAGGACGTCGTCGCGCTAGCCCCGGATGACGAACCAGAACCAGAATCAGAAGACGACCCCGTTCCGGAATCCGCCGACGAGCTCGTCGAGCCAGACGCACCTCCCGTCTGAGCGGCTCCGCAATAAGGGCAAAAAGCCATGCTATCGGGAATTGTTTTTCCGCAAGCCACGCATTGCATGTGAACTCCTTACACGTTCGCTATTAACCACGAAATCTTGGAAGAATGAACTTTGTAATGACAAACAACGCCGCGATGACGGCAACTACGATGCCCGCAGTCTTCAGGAAGCCAAAGATGATATCGCCGTAGGTATCGAGGATAAACTTGCCAATCATAAAGACGCCAAAGGGCAGCAGAATAACGGTGCCCCAGCCAACCTCGTCGATCAGGCCCTTCGAAGCCGCCGCGCCAACCTGAGCCGCGGCCTCGGCAGAGGGACCGGAACCATCCTGCGAGTCCGTTGAAGAGTCATCGCTAAGGCTTTCTCCCCCAGCAAACTTCCTCCAAAGTTCACCGTCCATGCGGGTGGGCACATCGTCGTTCCCCAAGCAGTAGCTAATATAGACGCCGTACCTATCGCAATGATCGGCAAGTGCATACGCGACCTCGCTACACGACGAATCACAATCAGCCCAGCACAGTGCGCGCAAAAGCCAATCTTCCTCGCCGCCTCGGTCACCATTGCGGCTAGCAAACTTCGCGAGAGCGGCGGCCTGCATAAACTTGTCCCAGTCCGAGGACGCCCTATCGTACGCATCGCACTCCGCTTTATAGTCAAAGGTGTCATAAGGTATGGTCCGAGCTTCGTCGTAAAGCGCCACAACTCTTTCCTTTCAGCTGGTGAACTTTCGTATTATTTCTATCGCTGAAATTGCGAGAAGTGTTGCGCAACATCTAAAATGGTCGCAAAAGGTTACGCGAACGGCGGTCGGGACACCCTGTCCGCTGTTCGCACGACCATTGTTCGATTCGTGCTACCCGTGTCATCGCGCCGAACGTTGAATGCGCCCACCAGCACATTCCTTACGAGTTGGCCTAAGCCCGGCAATCGGCGCGCACATTTTAAAGGCTCGTCAGGCTAACGACGGGAACGGAGGAGCATGCGTACACCAAGTTCAGAGATGTACGGAGATCTGCGAAGCTTCGGCGGCATCACCAACTGCGCCGCCGCCTCGATTCTCATTTCGAGCAAGTCTGATCTGTTCAGCCATGTCTCCAATCGTCCGTTTCTTTCGCGAAAGATTACAAACGCCGCGCCGGGTTCCATCGATCCCGCCGAGTTTTCTAACTTTGGCATTAGCACTCAGACGTTGTTTTCGAAAATCATCTCGAATTTGGGCGGGGCAAATGCGCGCCGTCTCGTGTCCGCGCACTATGCGGGGCCGGCGGCACTTAACATGCAAGAAGCTCTAACCTGCATCGGCGAGGACGCAAGCGTCTATGCCAACGCACTGCACAGAATTAATAACGGGACGCTCAAATCAGAGCTGGACCGCGATATCTTATATCTGCATCTCTTCATTGCGTGCGGCTGCCTGCAAAACGCCTCGGCTGCCGTTAAGAGCACCGAGATGTTTGCCAACGCGAGCCTTGCCGTCTCTTTAAAAACGCAGCTGACGAGCGTGAATAAACCGAAGCGAGTCCCCCCCCACAAGCCCGATCACACCCAACTGGGGTTAATTCGCGTAATCGGCAGCTCAGTCGTTCCCCCGATTCATCCCCTGTCCATTGAGCCCGAAGGGACAGTCATCGGCTCCATCGGCTACACCCCCTCCGATATCACCGATGTTGGAAGCTCGGTGTCACGCCGGCATCTTCATATCTGGCTCGAAAACGGCACCTGGTACGCAAGGGGGCTTCATTCTACAAACGGGACGATCCTCATCAGCGGATCGAACGGAAAAGAGCGGACGCTCGAAATGCCCCGAAGCAAACGAGGGGTTTCAGAGGCCTCTCCCTCCGCAATCATTGCAAATGGTGACATTCTTCAGCTGGGAACGGATACTTCCTTCCTTGTCGTATCCTTGGCTAAATAACCACTGGCAATATCTATCATGACGGGTCAAATCGCTTCCCTTTCACTCTCCTCGTCTTGATGACCCAGCTTTATTCGTATTGACAGGAGCATTCTCATGGATATCGTCGACGGCAATAAACTCATCCGTCTCGATACGTTCGATACCGCCGTGGCGGTCGACCCCAGCGCCGAGGACGACGCCAAGCGCCGGTTTATGACGCTTATTCTTCAGACTGCATACCGCGACGGCGGCAATATCGGACACGTGCTTCGCGCGACCAACACAAGCGGCGAGGTCTTTGCCGTCAAGCTGCTCAAGGACAACGCCATCCTTTCCGGCCAAGCCCCCGATCGCTCCGCCGAGCAAGCGGCTGCGCACCTGGCCAACACCGCCGCGCTGTTCGAGGAGTACCGTCATCTGTGCACCGTCTCGCACCTGCGCGGATTTCCGCGCGTCTATGGCTATGGATCGTGCGAGGACGACCCGCTCATCCTCATGGAGTGGGTCGAGGGCACCTCGCTCAAGCAGGCGCTGCCCTTGCTTCCGCACCATGCCTCAGGCGGGCTAACCACCCAGATGGTGGCCGCCGTTGGAAACGCCGTGCTTCGTGCACTCCTGATGACCCAGGGACTCGTAAATCCGGTCGTCCATCGCGACCTGTCGCCCGCCAATATCATGTTCCGTACCACCAGTCGAACGCTCGAGCAGCAGATCGTCGATTGCTCCTTTGACCCCTGCCTCATCGACATGGGCTCCGCGACCATGGCCCTCGGCGATGACACGATCACCCGGCGCGCCGACATCTGGCGCTTTGCCACGCCCGCATACGCCGCGCCCGAGATGCTCACGCAGGATATCGAAGGCATCGCGGCCCTTCGCCGCTCGCCCGCCATCGATGTCTACGCGCTTTCGAGCATTCTGTACCAGCTCTACAGCGGTCGCAAACCGTTCGATGTTGAGTCGACGGGCGCCGCGGCAACCGGCTCGTTCTACCTCATAAAGACCAAGACCAAGCCGGCACCGCTCGAGCCGCGATGCAATGACGACGAGGCACTCGTCCAGATCATCATGAAAGGCATCTCAGTCGAGCAGTGCGATCGTCCCACCGAGCAGCAGATGCTCGAGGTGCTCTCGGCATACCTCACCGATGCCGAATCCGAAGGCCGCGAAGGCGCAGGAGACGAGGCCGCGATTGATATCGATTCTGGCACGCACCTTAAGGTCGACGTCGCCGGCGAGCGCGCGCGAGAGATCCTGGAGCAGGCCCGGCACGATGCCATGACCCGCCGCCGCTTTATTATCGGTGGCGTTGTCGCAGCCGTTGCGGGGCTCGGCGTTATCGGGGCGGCAACCCATGGCTTTGGCATCCCCGACTACTTGGACGGCATCCGCGGTTCACTTGACGACTACACCTGGGATCAGCTGCAGGAGATTTCGCTCAAGATTAAGGCCGCCGAGACCCGTAGCGAGGCACGCGAGATTGCCAAGCGCTACCATCTGCTCGATGACAACGGGCATATCCCCTATCCATGCACTAAGCGCGTGAAGCTCACCAATGGGCTGCACGTCGGCGCGCAGCTCGTGGGCATCCGCCACGACGAGCTTCTAGACGGTACGGGCAAGGCCGGGCTGACGTTTATGTTCGACGCGGGTATTGCCGAGCGCAACGCTGCGGCTGAACCGCCGAGCGCCGGCTGGGCAGATTGCGAGCTGCGGGAATGGCTCGACGGCGACGGCCTTAAGCTGCTGCCCAACGAGTTGCGCGCACTCATCAAATCTGTCAAAAAGATCTCGAATAACGTTGGCGCCGCCAGGAGCGCATCGTGTCTGAGCGAGCTGCCCGCGACCCTTTGGCTGCCCGCCATGGTCGAGCTGTGCGGAGTGCAGCCGCCCGAGTCGTTTGCCGGGGGCTTTCAGTACCTGGCAGACATCTACAACGGCGAAGGCAAGGAGTACCAGCTGTTCCGCGAGCTCAAGGTAAGTCCGTATACCACGAACGAGACGATGATCCGCCAGTGGAAGGGCAAGGACACCTGCTGGTGGGAGCGCACGGTGAGCCCCGACTCATCGGAGACCGAAGGCACGCTCTACATAAACCGTGTGGGCCACGACGGCGACGCCTTTACGTACGCAACGCCTGCGGACAAGCCAAACAAACGAACCTGTGTGATCCCCGGATTCTGTATCTAGAAAGCGGGCGTCTTGCCGTGACGGGACCCCTCCCCGGCAATTGTCTCAATCTGTAACACTAGCTCGGCAGATACAGGTCTAGATGTTACAGAACGAGACAAACCCCAACCCCGCGAGACAGCATCTCAATCTGTAACAGTAAGGGGTCAAAAACCTCTCTAGATGTTACAGATCAAGACATTTGAGTTGACCGCGGACGGTCTGTCTCGATCTGTAACAGTTACTCGACAAAAACGGGTCTAGATGTTACAGATTGAGACATTAGACCGGCTACGGTCCGCCGACCTGGCTATCACCTCGGCCAATAACAGAATGGCATACATTTCAATCTCCACTGTACACCCCCAGGGGGTATGGGTGTATAGTATCAGCAGGTTAACAATTCCAACACCGAACCACAGAAAGGAGAAGCCATGGCTCAAGATAAGTTCGACGTGGGCGGCATGACGTGCGCCGCGTGCCAAGCGCACGTGGACCGTGCCGTCAGCAAACTCGACGGCGTCCAAAGTGTCGCGATCAATCTGCTCGCCGGCTCTATGCTGGTGGACTACGACCCTGCGCAGGTCTCCCCCGACGACATTTGCACCGCTGTCGACCGCGCGGGCTACTCGGCCTCGCCCGTTAGCACGGGCACCGATGCCGCCAACTCAAACGGCAACGCGCAAGCCAGGTCCGGCGCCGCCCATATGGAGTCGCCGACCAAAAAGTTGGAGGCCGCCGCCTCTGCCATGCGCACCCGCCTCATCATCTCGATCATCTTCCTCATCCCGCTGTTCTACATAGGCATGGGGCACATGCTCGGCTGGCCACTGCCCGGCGTCTTCACCGACCACACCCACAGTATGACGCTCGCCCTCACCGAGCTCGTCCTGCTCATCCCCATCGTCTATGTCAACGACGCGTACTTTATCAATGGGTTTAAATCGCTCGCGCACGGCGCGCCCACCATGGACGCCCTTATTGCCGTGGGCGCCACCGCCTCCATCGCCTGGTCAATCTACGCCATGTTCATCATGGCCGACCAGCTGGCCACAGGTCAGGTGCACGAGGCAATGATGACGGGCATGGACAACCTGTATTTTGAGAGCGCCGGCACCATCCTGTCGCTGGTCACCGTAGGCAAATATCTCGAGACACGCAGCAAATCCAAGACCGGCGGCGCCATCGAGGCGCTCATTGACCTGGCGCCCAAGACCGCGACCGTCGTGGCCGAGGACGGTACCGAGGCCACCGTCGACGTCGATACCATTCTGCCCGGCCAGGTCCTGCGTGTGCGCCCCGGAGAGTCCATCCCTGTCGATGGCGTGGTGCTCGAGGGCAGCTCGGCCGTGGACGAAAGTGCGCTGACCGGCGAGTCCATCCCCGTGGAGAAGACCGCCGGTGACACCGTTAACGCCGCCACCGTCAACCGCACCGGATCGTTTACCTTCCGCGCTACGCGTGTGGGCGCCGACACGTCGCTTGCCAAGATTGTCCAGCTCGTCGAGGACGCCAACGCCACCAAGGCGCCCATCGCCCGCCTGGCCGACAAGGTCGCCGGCGTGTTTGTGCCCGTGGTGTTTGTAATCTCTGCCGTAACTTTTGTGGCGTGGATGGCGCTGACCGGAAGCATCAACGAAGCGCTTACCTCCGCCGTCGCCGTGCTGGTGATCAGCTGCCCGTGTGCGCTGGGCCTGGCCACGCCCGTCGCTATTATGGTCGGCACCGGCAAGGGCGCCGAGATGGGCATTCTGTTTAAGAGCGCCGAGGCGCTGGAGAACCTGCGCAGCGTGGGCACCGTGGTGCTCGATAAGACGGGCACGGTCACCCGCGGCACGCCTGCCGTGACCGATATCGTGGTAGCCACGCGCGCTGACGGCTCGCCCGCCATGAGCGAAAAGGCGCTGCTCAAGCTGGCCGCCGCGCTGGAGCGCTCAAGCGAGCACCCGCTGGCCGAGGCGATTATGGCCGAGTGCGAGGCGCGCGGAATCGTCGCACGCATGGTCGAGGACTTTGCCGCCGTGCCCGGGCGAGGCGTTACGGCACGCGAGGGGCAAAACGCCATCGCAGCCGGCAACATACGTCTGATGGACGAGCTGGGCGCGAAGGTGCCCGCCGGCCTTGCCGAACAGTTCGCCGCCGAGGGCAAGACGCCACTGTTCTTTGCCAAGAACAGCGAGCTTGTCGGCACCATCGCCGTGGCGGACGAGGTCAAGGAGACGAGCGCCGGGGCCATCGCCGCACTGCGCTCGCTTGGCGTCGACGTGCGCATGCTCACCGGCGACAACCGCGTGACGGCCGAGGCCATCGCCCGCCGCGTGGGACTGAACAGCAAGCAGGTCATCGCCGACGTCCTCCCCGCCGACAAGGAACGCCACGTGCGCGAGCTGCAGGATGCGGGCAGCATGGTTGCCATGGTGGGCGACGGCATCAACGACTCCCCCGCCCTGGCGCGCGCCGACGTGGGCCTTGCCATCGGCACCGGCGCCGACATCGCCAAGGAGGGCGCCGACGTGGTACTCATGCGCAGCGACCTCATGGACGTCGCCCGCGCCATCGAGCTTTCGCGCGCCACGATCCGCAACATCAAGCAGGACCTGTTCTGGGCGCTGTTCTACAACGGCATCGGCATTCCGCTGGCGGCGGGCGTGTTCTTCCCGCTCACCGGGTGGCAGCTCTCGCCGATGTTTGGCGCCGCGGCGATGAGCCTGTCGAGCGTCTGCGTCGTGTCCAATGCCCTGCGCTTAAAATCCTTTATGCCTAAAGTGGCAAAATAGGATCACTATTACGTTCATTTAGAACGGGTTTTCCAGGTACCCGAGATTGACCTGAAAGAGGAGCGACGCGTACTTTGGTACGCGAGCGACGGTTTGAAGGTCAAGGTCGGGTGCCTGGGAAAGCCGACACAACAGAGAGGAATACCCATGCGTTACACGATCAAGACTTCCGGCCTTATGTGCGGCCACTGCGATGCCACCGTCGAGACGGCGCTGCTCAACGTGGCCGGCGTGACCGACGCCGACGCCGATCACGAGACCCAGACTGTCCAGGTGGAGTGCGCCGACACCGTGACCGCCGAGCAGCTCGCCGCCGCCGTCGAGGCCGCCGGCGAGAAGTTCCACGCCCTATCCGTGACCGCCGCGTAGCAGACGCCGCCTACTGAATCCTCAGAAGTTGCGGTGAAATACGGACTGTTGAGCCGCCCTAGGCCTTTAAACAGTCCGTATTTCACCGCAACTGACGGGGGCATCCGGAAGATCGACCAGAAACGAGGACCCGCCATGATGGCAGACCACAAATCGGTGACCCGCATGCTCAAGACGGCACGCGGCCAGATTGACGGCATCTTGCGGATGGTCGATGAGGACCGCTATTGCGTCGATATTTCCACGCAGCTCATGGCCACGCAGGCGCTCCTCGCGCGCATCAACGCCGACGTGCTCAAGGCGCATATCGAGGGCTGCGTGACTTCGGCAATCGAATCGGGCGACGAAGACCTCAAAGCCGCCAAGCTCGCCGAAATCGAACGCGTCGTCGACAAGCTCTCCAAGTAATTGGGGCATTGGGGACAAACTTCTTTGCACCGTCTTGGTATTCCGGGGACAGGTATGTTTGCACCACATTGGTGCAGATTAACCTGTCCCCCTTGCTCTAAATCGGGTATAAAGGCGTGCAGCATATCGAACGAAAGGCAATTTGCATGAATGACTTTATGAAGGGTCGCAATGGTGCCGATGAACTCACCATCGTGATGGGTTTTGCCGGCATCGTCATCGCGATGATCGGATCGATAGCCCGCATCCAGTGGCTCAGCTGGATTGCCATCGCCGTAATCGTGATTGGCGTGCTGCGCGGCCTGTCCAAAAATATCGACGCACGTCACAAGGAGAACGAGGCCTTTGTCGCCGCGACTGCAAACGTACCCGGCTTGGGCAAGTTTGTAGCTAGCTTGGGCGGCGGAGCTGCAGCGGCCAACGCCTCGCGCGCAGCCGGTACTAGCAAGGAAGACTTTGAACGTGCCAAGCGCACAGCCAAGAAGATGTGGAAGGGCCGCAAGACCACGGCCTATCTCAAGTGCCCCAACTGCGGCCAGATGCTCTCCGTTCCCAAGGGCAAAGGCAAGATCCGCGTCACCTGCCCCAAGTGCCATGCCAAGATGGAGACGCGCTCCTAGCCGCCATACCATGGGGCAAATAAAAGCCGAGGCCTCGCACTGGGACCTCGGCTTTTTCTGATTATGACAAAAGGACTGTCCCTTTGTCGCATCGCCATATCGCGCGCTTACGCCACGCCATCGCGGGCCAGCTCCTCAGCCAGTGCTTCGGCAGGCATGGCCATAATCGCGTCGAGCTCGGCGTCCACCTCGGGAATACGCTTCACCTTGAGCTTGCGTACCAGACCGCCGCGACACATCACGTGCATCGGCTCACGCAGAGCGCACAGGTCATCGAGCGGGTTCTCGCGCGTCACCAAGATATCGGCAGCCTTGCCGCACTCAATCGTGCCGGTCTCGCCGCCCAGCCCCAGCAGCTCAGCATTGACTTGCGTAGCCGTATGCAGCGCGAAGGCGTTGCTCACGCCGACATACTTGGCAAAATAGGCCACCTCACGCCACATGTCGTACTGCGTCACGAACGGGCAGCTCGAATCTGTGCCAAGGCCCACCTTAACGCCAGCTTCCAGTGCGGCACGGGCGCTCTCGATGATGCCCGAGCATACGATGTCGCCGTTCTTCTTTTGCGTATCGGTCGAATGGGTCTTTTCCGGGTCGAGCAATACAAACGGCAGTGCCGGGCTGATAGTGCAGGTCACACTCGGCGCACGCCCCTCGAGCTGCGTACCCGCGGCGCCACGGTACAGTTCCATGATCTCGGGCGTCAACGGAGCGCCGTGCTCGATCGTATCGACGCCGGCCTGAAGCGCGGCCTTCACGCCTTCGGTGCTCTCGACATGGGCCATAACCGGAAGGCCAACCTCGTGCGCCGCCTTGCACGCCGCCGCGGCGACATCGACCGGCATGCGCAGCACGCCCGGCTCGCCCACCTCAGTCGCGTCGAACACGCCGCCCGTTACGAACAGTTTAATGACGTCGGCACCGCGAGCATACAGGTCGCGCACCTGCTCGGCCGCTTCGGCGGGACTGTTGGCCACCTGGGCGAACAAGCCCGCACCATGGCCGCCCGGCACCGTGACGCCCGTTCCCGGCGCCACCAGGCGCGGACCCTGATACTTGCCGGCATCGATAGCATCGCGCACGGCAAGATCGGCAAACAGCGGGTCCCCCGCACCGCGCACCGTGGTCACGCCACTTGCCAGCTGCTGCTGAGCACTGCCCTTAAGAATGTAGCGCACGATGGCGCGCCCCACGGGATTATCGAGCTTTTTCATCAGCGCGCCCGCATCGCCCGCCGAAACCGGCTTGCCCGAACCGCACAGATGCACATGCATATTGATGAGGCCTGGCATGAGATACGCCCCTGCCAGGTCGATAACCTCGGCACCCGCTGGAGCTTGGGCCACAGCGCTCGGTCCCATCCAGGTGATGACACCGCGCTCAACGGCCACGGCCATATCGGGCTGCGGCTCCATATGCTCCGAGCCATCCAGGACGGTCGCATTGATAAACAACGTGGGACGATCGGCAGTCGCCATATCGAGTTCCTCCCTCACGATTAACTTGAACATTTGTCCATTATCACCTAGTCCCGTTGGATTACTGCAGACGCATCGGTTAACGGAGGGAAGAGGGGATGTGGGGGACGGAATACGTTGCAGTCCCACCCCAGCGACAACAGGGAAATGTCTCGATCTGTAACAGGTACAGGGTTATTGGGCCCCCTGATGTTACAGATCGAGACATTCGGTCGACGTTTCACCGGTTTGTCTCGATCTGTAACAATTACGAACTCAAACAACTTCTAAACGTTACAGATCGAGACAAAACCTCTTAGCGCCCATACCACTGACGTCTCCACTCCTCAGCCAAATCGGGCCGTCGCGGAATACCCGCCAGCCTCATCTTTTCAACCAACTTCCCCGGGTTCTTGAGTTCATCAAACGTGAACCGAAGCACCTTGTGCCCGAGCATTGTCAGATGAGATTCACGCTGACGCTCTGCCACGAACGGGTCGACCGACTCCCGACCCTCGCCGTTCTGCAAGGCATACTTCCCCTTTCCGTCGAGCTCGCCGATGACACATGTCCCGTCCTCGAGCCTCCAGAAATAATCGACCCGAAACACCTGGCTCGAATCGAGCGGATCGCGAAACTCCACCTGCAACTCCGGAACCGGAAAGCCGTATGCAATAAAGAACGCTCGAAACCGAGACTCGCCGCCGTTTTCGGACAGCCCGTCCGCATGCGACGCAATCACCTGAGCTCTGCGATACCCTCGCCTGCCCTCGCAATCGGCACGGAGGCGCTCGAACAAATCCCAACGTGATACGCCTTTCGCCCGCAGTGCAGAATCGGCAATCGCCAACCCGTAGGAGAACGGCGCACGCAGCAAGCAATCCTCCACCGTGCGCCAAAACGACGTCACCCGCACGCCATCGACTTGTTCAAGTGCACCCGCCGCCTGCGGACGCAACAACCTGCACCCGCTGCTCAACGTCACCGAACAACCCGTCTTAACAAGAAAACGCGGCCCGAGCAGATCGTTCGGCACCTCCAGACCCCACAAAAGTGCCGCGTCATAGCCCCAAAACGCCCAATCGGGATGAAACTCTGTAAGCCCTTTGATGGTACGCAGTGCTCGCTCCGCCGGCGTCAGTACATCCCAATCATGTTGAAAGCAGAACAAATACGGCTCGGGCTCCGCGATATCATCGGTTCCCACATGACGCCGCAGCCACATGAGCTCGGCATTGTCATGCGTTGCGAGCAGCACGTCTTGTTCAGCCGCCTCCGTGAGCCTGGCAAGCATCCTATTCCGCGCCAAGGTGTTGCGTGCTGCATGCTTGTGTTTGAGAACGGTATTAGACACTTTCATCACCACCACGTCAGACAAATGGACCATCGTCACCGTTGCCTCCGCTGACAAATGTCTTGATCTGTAACAGGAAGACAGTCTTTGAGCCTCTAGTTGTTACAGAACAAGATCTTTCGGCAGCCGCCAACCTTCCGTCTCAATCTGTAACAGTTACGGGCCCAAACAGCCGCCAAACGTTACAGATTGAGACAAAGTCAGGGCAGCAGGGCGACACCAGTCACATCCCCTACTCCCGCTCCTGCTCGTAGATGTTGAGGGACTTTACGTAGCGCCCCTGGGCGCCCATGATGTCGCGGACCAGGCGCAAAAAGAAGCTGATACGCGAGGTGTCGAAGCCATCTTCCAGGTCTTCCGGATGGACAGCGCCAGGCCCGTCGATCGCCGTATCGCTCAAGCGCGCTATGTCGTAGAGGTAGAGCTGCCCCGCCGTCAGCCAGACATCGTCGACGCAGGCGAGGCGCACCGCAATCGCACCGTCGCTCCAATGCTCCTTTTGCACGATATGCGGGTCGTAGACATCAAAGCGAAGGTCGGCGCGCGTATCCTTCAGCGCAACCATGCCGTTCGCAGGATCCTTGTCCAAAATGCCAAAGCGCGAGAAATACTGTGTGTCGCGCACCTGCTCGAGCCGCTTAAGCGAGGCAGGCGAAAGCGATGCCGGCGGCTCATCAACATACAGCTCGAGCAGCGTCTTGCCATGGCGATAGGGGCGCTCGAAGAGCAGCCAATCGGTAAACGCCATGTTGTAGGCCATGATTTCGTTTTGGGAAGGCTCGGTGCGATAGCTGAGCCACGGGTCGACAATAATCTCAAACTGCTCGCGCGCCGGCTCCAAAAACTGAAACTTCCGCAGCATCCAAAAATGGGCCATGTCGGCAATATCGTTGCCGACGGCTTCGGCCAGATGCGCTCGGTCTAAAACGTGGTCAGTCACGGCATCCTCCTCAAACTGATGAACCTCAATTTGAGCTTACGAGGAGGGTGGGCAGCCACTGTCAGCACGGACAAAATAGGCCTCCGGCTGCAAACCAACTGCTGACCAAACACTTGACGGGACACTTGACCGAATATGCGCGCCGCAACAAAATCGCAGGTAAACATAGACGGCCAACCCGCTCTTTTGAGCCAGATGCCCGTAGCCACCACAGAAACAACAGGTGACCACAGCCCAAGAAGTCGACAAATGAACACCCGTACGTCGGCAAACGAACAAATCGGTCGCAAACCCGCAAGGAGTGTCCCCGAATGCCGGCACATAAGGAACGTCCCCAGCTGCCGGCATGAACTGCCTCCCATTTCTTGGACATGAGAAATGGGAGGCTTTTTATGCGTGTCG
>CABQLK010000026.1 GCA_902465015.1 uncultured Collinsella sp. | reverse complement strand
GCTGTTCATTAATATCGATATTAAGCAAGTGCGAATGTGCTCGTACTGTCACTATTTTGTTTAAACAGACATGGCTTGACTATTTGCACGACTTATGCTCAACAAAACTACTCAAAAAAGTTGCGGTGAAATAGTTCTTGTTTAAGAGTCAGAAGGCTGGATTTAGGAACTATTTCACCGCAACTTATAGGGGATCCTAGACGATGTGGAGTGGGTTGGCGGCGTCGACGGCATCGGGCGCGTCGGAAGGGCCGTCGGGGGCAGCGCCTGCCGGATCCTCTTCGGGGGTCTCGATCTGTTTGATCATTACCTCTTGGCCCTGCAGCAAATAGGTCTCGCCGCTACCGCAATGGGGACAGGCCTTGCCGTGCTCGACCGTCGCGTAGTCGCAGCCACACGCCTCGCAATGTGTCACGGCCTCAACGGGCTCCACGATAAGCTCCGCACCCTCGGTGATGGGCTTTTTATCTGCCGCCCAGCGCCAAGCGTCGAGCAGCAAGTCGGGAACGACGCCCGAGACCTCGCCCAGCAGCAGCGTGACGCTCAAAACGCGACGCACGCCATGAGCGCGCGCCACATTCTCAACATCACGAATGATGTGATACACGATTCCCAATTCATGCAAGGCGAAACCCTTTCTGCAGAGGTTGATTCGATGCAAACTCAAAGCAAGGGGACGACGAGATCTAGTCTGCGCCGTCCCCTTACCCGCCATGGCTACCTATTTACGACCAAATTTAATCTTGATGGCACGCTTTAGAGCATACTTGCCAAGGCTTGGGAGCTTTTGCTCGTATTTGACCATCGTGGAGCACTCGGGGCGGTCGCGATCCAGATGGATAGCGTCAAACGCGCACTTGGTGGTGCACAGGCCGCAGCCGATGCACTTGTTGGGGTCGACGATCGAGGCGCCGCAGCCCAGGCAGCGGGCGGTCTCGGCGCGCACCTGCTCCTCGGTAAAGGTCTCAACATACTCGCTAAACGGCGCAGCCTTCTCGCGTTCGCGGTCCACGTGGGCAACCTCGCGGCTCGCCTTGTCGTAGCTCTCGAGCACAACGTCGTCGCGGTCGAGAGCGGTGTAGTGGCGCTGGTTGCGGCCGATGGTGAGCGTGGAGCCTGGCTGCACAAAGCGATGGATGGACACCGCGGCCTCGTGACCGGCGGCGATGGCATCGATGGCAAAGCTCGGACCGGTATAGACATCGCCGCCCACAAAGATGTCGGGCTCAGCGGTCTGATAGGTCTGGGGATCGGCAAGGGCACCCTGGCCGCGGCCAAGCTCCACCTTGGAGCCAGCCAGCAGGTCGCCCCACACAATGGACTGGCCAATCGACATGACGACACGGTCGGCATCGACACGGCGCAGATCGTTCTCGTCGTACTCGGGCGCAAAACGGCCCTCGTCGTCAAAGACACGCGTGCAGCGCTTGAAGGTGATACCGCACACACGACCGGCCTCGTCCAGATGGACCTCCTTGGGGCCCCAACCGCAGCTGATGTGCGCACCGTCCTCAATGGCCTCGCGACGCTCCTCCTCGCTGGCGGGCATCTGAGCCTCGCTCTCCAGGCAGAACATCTCAACGTGCTCGGAACCCAGACGGCAGGCGTTGCGGGCAACGTCGATGGCCACGTTGCCGCCGCCCACCACAATGGTGCGGCCGGACAGGGTATCGATCTTGCCGCTGTTAACCTCGCGAAGGAAGTCGACGGCCACGGTCACGTCCTCGGCATCCTCGCCCGGAATGCCGGCAAGGCGGCCGCCCTGGCAGCCAATGGCAACGTAGAAGGCCTTAAAGCCCTGCGCGCGCAGCTCGTCGAGCGTCACGTCGCGACCGACTTCCACGCCATAGCGGAACTCGGCACCCATCAGGCGAATGACCTCGACCTCGGCCTCGATAACATCCTTCTGCAGCTTAAAGCTGGGAATGCCGTAGGTAAGCATGCCGCCCGGGTGCTCGTTCTTCTCGAACACGACGGGCTTGTAGCCCTTCTCGGCCAGATAGAAGGCGCAGGACAGACCGGCCGGACCGGCGCCGACGATGGCGATCTTCTGGTCGAAGCCGCCGGCACGCGTTGGGGTCACCACAGGTGGGACATAGCGGGTCGCGGCATCCAGATCGCGCTGAGCGATAAACTTCTTGACCTCGTCGATAGCCACGGCGGCGTCCACACGGCCGCGAGTGCAGGCATCCTCGCAGCGGCGGTTGCACACGCGGCCGCAGATGGCGGGCAGCGGGTTCTCACGCTTGATGAGCGCCAGTGCCTCGTCATAGCGACCCTGAGCCGCGAGCTTCAAATAGCCCTGAACGGCAACGTGCGCGGGGCAGGCCGTCTTGCAGGGAGCGGTGCCGGACTCATGCGTCTCGATACGGTTGTCGTTGCGGTAGTTGGGCGACCACTTGGTGTGGTCCCACTTGGTGGCATCGGGCAGCTCCTGGCGCGGATACTCGGGCACCTGTCCGCCGGCCTTTTTGCTGCAGAGCTTCTGGCCCAGTTTGGCGGCGCCGGCCGGACACACCTCAACGCAGCGACCGCAGGCCACGCACTTGTCCTTCTCGACCTTGGCGACATAGGCCGAGCGCGACAGGTTGGGCGTGTTGAACAGCTGCGAGGTGCGCAGGGCGTAGCACACGTTGACGTTGCAGTTGCAGATGGCGAAGATCTTGTTCTCGCCGTCGATATTGGTGATCTGGTGCACAAAGCCGTTGTCCTCGGCCTGGCGCAGGATGTCGTAGACCTCCTCGCGTGTCACGTAATGGCCGCGATCGGTCTCGACCACGTAATCGGCCATATCGCCCACGGCGATGCACCAATCGGCGGGGTCGTCGGCGCAGCCCTCACCCATCACGCGACGGCTCGCGCGGCAGCTACAGGTGCTAGCGGCATATTTGCCATCGTATTTGTCGAGCCAATGCTCGATATGCTCGATCGGCACCGAGGTGCTCGCGGCGTCGATAGCCTTCTCGACCGGAATGACATGCATGCCGATACCGGCGCCTCCGGGCGGCACCATCGGCGTGGCCTTGGACAGCGGCCCCTTGGACGCCTGCTCAAAGAACTTGGCATAGACCGGGTGCTCCTCGAGCTGGCTCACGCGCATGTTGAGGAACTCGGCGGAACCCGGCACCAGCATGGGCAGCACCCACTGCTTGGCGCGCTCGGGGTTTTCCCAGTTGTACTCGAGCAGACCCGTGTAGCTCATGTCGTCGAGCATCTTCTCGATATCGGCTTCGGGCATGCCGGTGAGCTTGACCATCTCGGGCAGCGTATAGGGACGGCGCATCTTCATCTTGCAGAGCACTTCGGCCTGCTCGTCAGTCGCGGCCTCGGCAAACGACCAGTACTCGTAGCCCAGCAGCTCATCGCGATGCAGCAGACGGTTGGTGCAGTGCTCGCATAGCTTGACGATGGCCTCGCGCGGATGCTCCGGCAGCGGCGGCACGAACTCCGAACCGATGTCGGGCTCGGTGTAACTAATCCCCGGTCCGTTGAGAATCATGGTTGTCCCTTCTCTTGCCGCAGCCCGACGAGGCCGCAGCGCCCCTCTTTTTTTGCAGGCCGGGCATGCCCCATGCCGTTCACCCGCCATTGTTGACATTGTGTCAAAAATAGTATTGACGAACCGTCAACAATATTCAAGACTGTTAGGCGAACGGTCAGGCAAAAGAGGATGAAAGGCGGCAAAACATGGGCAACAACACAGCAGGTACCTCTGTGGTCGATGCCGTTCCCGCATCCGATAGCGCGGCAAAGCGCCTGACGGGCGACGAACGCCGTCGCGAGATCCTCGATGCCGTGCGCACCGTAAGCTCCGAACTGGGCGTGTCCCACCTATCGGTATCGGCCGTGACCAAGCGAGCCGGCTGCACGCGTTCATTGTTCTACCACTACTTCGCCGACATGGACGCCGCCGTCACCGCCGTCATGGACGAGGCGATCGACGGCTTTATCTCCGAGCTCGAGCAGTGGAACGCCGACCGCACCGTCGGTGATATCGAGGGCGCGCTCGACACCGTCGCCCCGCTCTTTAAGCGCCTGGTCGCCAGCGGCCACGAGCTGCCGAGCACGCTCACTTCAAGCAGCGGCGCGCTCTACGGCGGCTTTTTGCACAACGTGGTCCAGCGCGTGGCGCAGTATATCTGCGACACCACCGTGGTGGACTTTGTCGCCCATCATGAGCTACGCATCGACCATGTCTACGAGACGTTCTACACCCTCATCATGGGGTTGTTGATGTATATCCGCACGCACCCCGATGTGCCCGACGAGACGGTCAAGGAAATCATCGCCTCGACACTCCACATCGAGGGCTATACCGCCAAGTATCCGGAGCGCAAGCCCCAGAACTGACGACATTTGGCCAAACTGCCCGCGATCAGAAGAGGGGCCGCGGGCGTGTGAAAGGAGAGCAGCATGCTGTTCGATGTTTGGGGTAGCGATACCCTTATCCACTGGGCCGGCTGGGCCATGGTCTTTATTGGCCTGATCGTGCTCAACGAGGTCGGCCGCCGCACCAAGCTGGGCGCGGCAATCATCTTTGGCGTAGCTCCGCTGGCCATGACCATCTACTGCGTCGCCATCGCCATCGGCGTTTCGCAGGGCGCCGACTGGGCGCTCACCAACCCCACCCACGTGTATCAGAACAGCTGGTTCCACTACGCCAAGGTATACGCGGCGCTGGCCGGTTGCTGGGGCTTCATCGCCATTAAGTACCAGTGGGGCAAGATTGGCAAGGCGCATTGGTTCCGCGCGTGGCCGTTTGTGATCGTCGCCATCAACATCATGATTGCCGTCGTGTCCGACTTCGAGAGCGCCTATCACTTCTTTGTCCTGGGCCAGTCCACCTGGGTCACCTCCGAGGGTGCCACGCAGCTTGCCGGCTGGAACAACGTGTTCAACGGCATCGCCGGTCTCATCAACATCTTCTGCATGACCGGTTGGTGGAGCGTCTACGCCTCCGAGGATCAAACCGACATGCTGTGGCCCGATATGACCTGGGTCTACATCATCGCCTACGATATCTGGAACTTCTGCTACACCTACAACTGCCTGCCCACCCACTCCTGGTTCTGCGGCTTTGCGCTGCTGCTGGCGCCCACCGTCGCCGCCTTTATCTGGAACAAGGGCGGCTGGATCCAGAACCGCGCCTTTACGCTGGCCATTTGGTGCATGTTTGCCCAGGTGTTCCCGTACTTCCAGGAGGAGTCCATCTTTGTGACCCACTCCACGCTCGACCCCGGCGCCGCCACCGCGGTCTCGATTGCCGCGCTGATCGCCAACGTCGCCGCGATCATCTACATCGCCTACCGTGCCAAGAAGCTCGGCCGCAACCCCTACAAGCAGGACGTCTTTGAGGGCACCAGCGATTGGGAGAAGGCCACTGCCCGCCGCGCCAAGGTTGATTACGCGCACGCCGAGTAACGTGCCTGGCGCAAACATCGCTTGAGCGCGAAGCAGCATAGCCGGCTCCGCGCAATGCAACGTATTGCAGAGCCCCCGGAATGTGATTCGTTCGCGTTCCGGGGGCCTTTTGCTGCCGCGAGGATGCGGCCGAACGATGTGCTCAGGTTAAATCGGATCTTATATTTCGTATGCGCTTTATATGGCTCCATTTTTGGGTACAGTGTTGAGCCGATATTGCATTGGGGGATATATGAGCGATGAGACGTATGGCCGCGAGGATGCGGCCCAGGATGCGGAAGCATGTGCCGAAGCCCTGGAGAGCCTTGACCGGATCGCGCTAGACGAGCTCTCGTTTAGCGATTCGGCCGTCGACGCGCAGGACGAGGTGCACGAAGGCACTGAGGACGAAGACAGCGACGCCAAAGACGCTCCTGACGAAGCCAAAGAGGACGATAGCGAGGCCAACGACCAGCCCGAATCCGACACGAGCGAGGAAACCGTCCTGCTCGACAGCTTACCGGCCGAGGATTCGCTGACCCGCGAGCTTCCTGGCCTGGGTTCCGCACCAGCTGTGGACGAGACCATCGCCATGGGCGATATTCCCCTGCCGTCCGTTCCCTCGGCACGCGAGGCCGAGGTTCGCCATCGCAAGATGTCGCCCAAGCGCCGCAATCTGATGGTCGCCAGTGTCGTGGCCGTCGCGCTCGTCGCCGGCGGTGCAGGCTATGCCGCCTGGAACGGATATCAGCAAGAGCAGGCTGCCGCTGTCGCCGCCAATGCCCACACGATGATGTCAGTGCATATTGGCGTGCATGCCGCGGGCCTCGACTGTTCCACCGGCTCCAAGATTCCCGTACAGGTGAGCGGCCAGGACGCTGATGGCTCCTCCGTGAGCGAAACGCTCTATGTTGACGAGCACGGCCGCGGCATCAAACTGCTGCCTGGCGATTACACGCTCTCCATCGCTGCCTCCCCCATCGCGGCCGACGGCACCATCTATACCGTCCCGACCACCAAGACGCAGGTCACCGTTAAGAGCGATGGACAGGATCTAAGTGCCCAGGCCACCTTTAAGCTCAAGGTGCCTTCGGCCGACACGGTGGCTGACGACCAGATCGATGCCGCCGCCAAGTATGCCGAAGAGGGCGGTGCGAGCTCCGCCGCGGCTGCCAAAGTGCTCCAGCAGGCAGCAACCGCGCGGCGCGACGCCGCCGTCAATGCCGTGAGCGCGCAAAAGGCACAGGCATCCCGTGATGCTGACGCTCGCCACAAGGCAACCGACCTCTACCAGCTCGATATCCCCGTCGAGTGGTATGGCAAGGTCGAGACTTGGCAGAATGGCAGCACACTATGCATCTATCTTGCCGGCGACAGCGATACGCCGATCGTGACGCTCGTCGCGGTGCGCGAGGGCGAGAGCTTTACGCCCGATGAGGGCGATACGGTTTTGGGTGCGGCCAATCTAGGCAACGGTTATACCGTCTATGCCAGCGGCCCCGTCTATCCGTACGTGGTGCCCCAGACCATCAACGGACGGACACAGAACCCCGTGTCAACCTACCCCATGGACACGGCCATTGAGCTTGTCGAGCTTACGACCGGCAACCGCTACACCTATAGCCAAATCAAGAACGTACTGGTCGGTAAAGACGGCAAGGCCGACGCTGCGACCAAGCTCGAGACCGACTACCTCGCGCAGATCCTGCTGCCGAGCATCAAAGCCCAGGACTAGCCGGGCCGAAGACGGCCACCCAACACCCACATCCCTAACGCAGTTGCGGTGAAATAGGGACTGTTTTTGCTGGTCAAACCGCAAAACAGTCCCTATTTCACCGCAACTTATTGGTGGCCTTTTGGGTGGCACTCAGCGCCACGGGTCGGCTTCGAACATTGGCTCGCGCTCGGGGCGTCGGTCGCTGTAGGGATCGTAACCGTCATCGTCCTCGTTCTCGGCGCGAATGTAGGGGTCGCGCGGCTTGGGCGCCGGTTTGGACGTGGGCTTGGGCGCCGGCGCACTTGTTTTGATCTCGTCTTTCATCTGCATATCTCCTTGCCATGTACTCATGCTCAACATCAACGATTGTCGCACGAAAAAGGGCGGCGGACCCAATTGGATCCGCCGCCCTTGGCATTTAGAGACGGCTGGCAGATTTTAAGGCATGGCCCAAAATCTACTCGGCGTCGGGAACCTCGTAGGTGGCCGCCGGCGTGTTGTCGCACACGACGGTAAAGCCGCCGTCCTTGTCGACATCGACCGTCACCTGATCGCCCTCGCGCACCGTGCCGTCGATGATGGCGGCGGCGATGGCGTCCACGACCTCGCGCTGGACCAGGCGCTTGAGCGGACGGGCACCGAACACGGGGTCCAGGCCACCCACGGCGAGCATCTGCTTGGCCGCCGGGGTGATGGCAAGCGTCATGCGCTCCTTGGCCAGGCGTGCGCGGACGTCGGCAAGCTGGATGTCGACGATCTTCTCGATCTGCGCCATGCCGAGCGGATGGAACACCACGATATCGTCGATACGGTTGAGGAACTCGGGGCGGAAGGTCTGAGCCATGGCGGCGTCGACCTGATGGCGCATCTCCTCCTCGTCCTTGCCCGAAAGCTCGGCGATAGCCTTGGAGCCCACGTTGCTCGTCATGATGATGATCGTGTTCTTGAAGGACACCTGGCGACCCTGGCCATCGGTCAGGCGGCCGTCGTCGAGCACCTGCAGCAGCACGTTGAAGACATCCGGATGGGCCTTCTCCATCTCGTCGAGCAAAATCACTGAGTACGGACGACGGCGTACAGCCTCGGTGAGCTGGCCGCCCTCGTCGTAGCCCACGTATCCCGGGGGCGCACCGATCAGACGCTGGACGCTGAACTTCTCCATGTACTCGGACATGTCGATACGCACGAGCGCGCGCTCGTCGTCGAACAGGCACTCGGCAAGCGCCTTGGCGAGCTCGGTCTTGCCCACGCCGGTGGGGCCCAGGAAGAAGAAGCTGCCGATGGGCTTGTCTGGATCGGAGAGGCCCGCACGGCTGCGGCGCACAGCTGCGGCGACGGCGGAGACCGCCTCGTCCTGGCCGATGACGCGCTTATGCAGCTCGCCCTCCAGGCCCTTCAGCTTGTCGAGCTCGCCCTGCATCATCTTGGAGACGGGCACACCGGTCCAGGCGCTCACGACCTCGGCGATCTCATCGGAGGTCACCTGCTCGTTGAGGCCCTCGCCGTCTTGCTGCTTTTGTGCCTCGAGCGCAGCCTCGGAATCCTGAATCTGCTGCTGCAGACCCGGGATCACGGAATAGCGCAGCTCGGACGCGCGGCCCAGATCGCCGTTGCGCGTCGCGCGCTCCTCTTCGCTCCTGGCCTCGTCGAGCTGTCCCTTGAGCTCCTGCACGTGGTCGATGGCGTTCTTTTGGTTAAGCCAGCCGGCCTTTTGCACGTTGAGTTTTTCCTGGACCTCGGCAATCTCCTGGCGCAGAGCCTCCAGACGCTCCTTGGAGGCATCGTCGGTCTCCTTCATGAGCGCCTGCTCCTCGATCTGCAGCTGGGTGAGCTGACGCGTGGTGGCGTCAATCTCGACCGGCATGCTGTCGAGTTCCATGCGCAGACGGCTTGCGGCCTCGTCGACCAGGTCGATGGCCTTGTCGGGCAGGAAGCGGTCGGCGATATAGCGATCGGAAAGGTCGGCGGCGGCCACGAGCGCGCTATCGGTGATGTGCACGCCATGGAAGATCTCGTACTTCTCCTTGAGGCCACGCAGAATCGAGATGGTGTCCTCGACGGTAGGCTCGCTGACCATCACGGTCTGGAAACGACGGGCGAGAGCCGCGTCCTTCTCGATGTACTTGCGGTATTCGTCGAGCGTGGTCGCGCCGATCGCGTGCAGGTCGCCACGGGCAAGCGCCGGCTTTAGGATGTTGCCGGCGTCCATGGAGCCCTCGGTGGCACCCGCGCCCACGATGGTGTGGAGCTCATCGATGAACAGGATGACCTTGCCCTCGGACTTTTGCACTTCCTTGAGCACAGCCTTCAAGCGGTCCTCGAACTCGCCACGGTACTTGGCACCGGCGACCAGCGCGCTCATGTCGAGCTCGATAAGGTCGCGGTCGCGCAGGGTACTCGGCACGTCGCCGGCCACGATACGCTGGGCGATGCCCTCGACGATGGCCGTCTTGCCAACGCCCGGCTCGCCGATGAGCACGGGGTTGTTCTTGGTGCGGCGGGACAGGACCTGGATGGTACGACGGATCTCGTCGGTACGGCCGATGACCGGGTCGAGCTTGCCGGCGCGGGCCAGATCGCAGATGTTGCGACCGTACTGTTCCAGTGCCTCAAACTGAGTCTTGTCCTCGGCAGACGTCACGCGGTCATCGCCGCGCAGCTCCTCGTAGACCTGCTCGATACGCTCCTTGGTGACGCCGGCGTCGCGCAGCACGCGGCCCGCTTCGCCCTTGTCCTCGGCAAGTGCCATCAGCAGATGCTCAGTCACCACAAAGCTGTCGCCCATCTTGGTGGCCTTCTTCTCGGCCTTTTCGATAACGCGGACGAGCTCGTTGGACAGGCCCATCTGTTGGCCCTCGCCCGAAACCTTAGGCGCGTGGTCGATGGCATCCTGCGTGGAGCGTGCGAGCTGAGCCGGGTCGGCACCGATGCGCTCGATGATCACGGAGATATTGCGCTCGCCGGCACCGAGCAGGGCAGACAGCAGGTGAATCGGCTCCACCGCGCCGGCCTGCGCGTCAGCAGCCGTGCTCATGGCGGTCTGCAACGCCTCGCGCGACGTCATTGCTAGCTTATCGATTCTCATGGAATCACCTCTCTTGGGGCGGCCGCCCTACGGGGCGGCTTCACGTTGTTCGAGAAGTATTGTTGCCAGCTTTGTACGATCTTATACACAAATCTAAGTCTCTATATATAAGATTTTCTGAGTGATTAAGAGGTAGGGGTAGGCACGCTCACCCATTGCGGCCTCGTCCCCTTACTATCTAAATCTGTAACATCTAGCGACTGTTTATGGCTCCAGATGTTACAGATCGAGATGAAATGACCAGCGACGCCCGTTTGTCTCAATCTGTAACATCTAGTCGGCAAATAGGACTCTATCTGTTACAAATCGAGACGAACGAAGACACCCGAATCGAAAATCTCAATCTGTAACACCAGGCCCACTTTTAGCGGCCAAGATGTTACAGATTAAGACGAATCGAGCCGCCACAAAGGTGCCTGTCCCTTTTGTGGCGGTCCAGAGAAGAATCAGCCCCGATTAAAAGAGGCGACATCAAGCCCAGTCTACGTTTGGCGATCCCAAGATCCAACGAGAACACAGCGACAAAATCGAGAGCCACCGATAGCCCGTTCGCGCAGATATAGATGGAGATTCAAGACAAGGGTGCCGGCTTAAACGGCTTGGTTATCGTACGCCACAATACTCTCGTCATCGTCCCTGTCGTTTTTATAGTGCTTATAGTGAAAATAGCGGGTTTAGTGAGGATAATATTGCGCAAAACTCGTGAACTCAATTTTGACCCCTCGCCCAGAATGAGGGGAGGCAAATATTCCTATTAGAGATCAAATCGAAGCCCAATAGGGCCTTTTAGCCCTCTCATTCCGGGCGGTCGCTTTCTTTTGAATATTGTCGTAAGCTTGTATCATTTATCTTAATGATTGCATATTGCATGAGAGGTGCCCCACCGTGAAACGCTCCACCTATATCGGCCTGCTCGTCTTAGCGTTTGCAATTACCGCAGTCGGCGTGGGCATTATCTATCTCGCATTTCTCCCTGCCTCGGCAACGCAGGCGGCGGTTGAAACCGTAAGCTACCCCATCGAAATCCTCACCGATATCGTCAAACCCGATTCAATCACCGTCGATTTCGACGGTACGCCCGCAGCGCTTGGGGTCAGTAACTATCCCCGAATCGAACTTGGAGCCACGCGCTATACCCAAGATGAGCAGCTTATCGGCAAGGCAACCAGTTTACTCAAAGGCAAGACGTTTAAGCGATGGTACGGCGCCGCAATATATCGAGCCAAGATAGGCCAAATGAATGGCGGGTATTATTCGACCCTTGAACTCGATGCGGCAAACGGGAGCAGACTGTGCAACGTTTCATACGACCCCGGCTACGTGGACAACGAAGGGCCGGGAGTCTATATCTCGGATGGCAACGTGATCTACGTCATGGAAGGCGACCAGACGGCAGTCGTCGATTTTATGGATCGGTGTACCGAGGATGCCTACGAACAAACTTGCGAGCCCGATCCGCAGACAGCGCGCAACAGTGGCTCGGCACGCACTTGGCTATTTGACGATGAAATAACCTGGACCCCATCGAAATAAGGTCCCGCCGGGCAGGCACCTTTGTGGTGGTTTCGGTTCCGATGTTCCACTGTCTCGATCTGTAACATCTAGCGGCCCTTTTCAATCCTAGATGTTACAGATCGAGATGAAATGATCGGCTGCGGACGTTTGTCTCAATCTGTAACAACTAATCGGCAAATTGGGGTCCAGATGTTACAGATCGAGATTAACCGCGAAGCCTCATCCGATAATCTCAATCTGTAACACCAGGCCCACATCTAACAGCCAAGGCGTTACAGATCGAGACAAAAGAAACCACCACAAAGGTGCCTGTCCCCTTTGTGGTGGTTTTCGACAAAAAAGAAGCCGCCCCAATAACAGAGGTGGCATCAAGCAAGCCTATTTATTAGCGTCCCTCAAGACCCAACGAGAACGCAGAAATGTAGCCCAGGGCTTACCCTTTCCCGAACGCGACCCTCGCGAAGCGCGTGAGCGGGCGGGAAAGGGTAAGCCCCGGGCGGACAATTAAGTGCGTTACTCGGCAGCGGCCTTGAACTTGTTGTAGTTGATCAGGCAGCCGGCCTTGACGATGGCACGCTCTTCGGCCGTCATATCGGCAATATAGAGCTCAATCTGCTCGACCGCACCATCGGCACGCACCACGTAGGCGGCGATGTCCTTTAGGTCGCCATCGAGCGCAGTGCGGATCCCCGGCACAAAGACGTAGTCGCCCACCTCAAAGTTGGGCTCCGCCTCCATCTGGAAGGGCACCATGCCCCAGTTCATCACGTTGGAGCGATAGCGCTTAGTGGCGTACTCGTGGACGATGTTGGCCAGGCCGCCAATTACGCGCTGGCAGCTCGCGGCCTGCTCGCGGGCAGAACCGTCGCCGGGCTTCTTGGCGTAGAGCATAGAGCCGTACTCGGTCGCCTTGGCATCGGCCGCGACACCCGCGCCGGCCAGTGCCTCAAACACGCCCGCAAGTTCGGCATCGAGCGCGGACAGGTCGCCCGCGGACTCACCGGCAACGCGGCGCTTCTCCACGGCGTCGGCCTCCTTGGAGCGACCCACGTAGGCAGGGTCGCGGCGGCTGAGCGTAAACTCGGCCAGACCCAGCGGGTTGGAGCGGAAGGAGCTCGTCTCGCCCGAGGGAATGAGCTCGTCGGTCGTGGTGACCGGGTCCATGATCTTGGAGCACACCTTGAGCAGGATATCGTCGCCGAGAGGCTCCATCGCGGGCCACGGCTTGATGTTGGGGCCCTCGACCAGCTCGTCGGCAGGCTCCGCCTTGCCAAAGCCCCAGTACACGCGCTTTTTGTACGGCGCGTCGTCAAAGGTGTACTCGCAGGCCTCGTCCCAAGTCTCCTCGGGCAGGTCGGTCGCCGGCGTCAGGACGCCGCCGTTGGCCGCCGTCGCCGCAATGGAGCGGGCGTCCATCAGGGCCACGGCGCTCAGCTGGCCGTTGCCCGGCTTGGAACCCTCGCGATTGGGGAAGTTGCGCGTGGTGTGGCGGATCGAAAGGCCGTTATTGGCGGGCGTGTCGCCGGCGCCGAAGCACGGGCCGCAGAATGCCGTGCGCACAATCGCGCCGGCCTCCATAAGGTCGTAGATGTAGCCGCGGCGTGTAAGCTCGAGTGCCACGGGCTGGCTCGTGGGATAGACCGACAGCGAGAACTCGCCGCAGCCGGTGTTAGCGCCCTTGAGCACGCGGGCAGCCTGGACCACGGAGTCGTAGTTGCCGCCCGAGCAGCCAGCGATAACGCCCTGCTGCACATGCAGCTTGCCGTCGACGATCTTGTCGAGCAGGCTAAAGTGCGTCTTGCCCTCGCCGATCTTGGCGGCCTCGAGCTCCACCTCATGCAGAATGTCCTCGAGGTTCTCGTTGAGCTCGTCGATCTCAAAGCCATTGGAGGGGTGGAACGGCAGCGCGATCATGGGCTTGATGCTCGACAGATCGACCTCGACGCAGCCGTCGTAGTAGGCAACATCGGCGGGCTTGAGCTCGCGGTAGTCGTCGCCGCGGCCGTGCATGATCAGAAACGCGTGCGTGTCCTCGTCGGTAGCCCAGATGCTCGACAGGCAGGTGGTCTCGGTGGTCATGACGTCGACGCCGTTGCGGTAGTCGGTCGTCATGCTCGCGATGCCGGGGCCCACGAACTCCATTACCTTGTTCTTGACGTAGCCCTTGGCAAAGACGGCGCGGATGATGGCGAGCGCCACATCGTGCGGGCCGACGCCGGGGCGCGGGGCGCCCGTGAGGTAGATGGCGACGACGCCGGGATAGGCAACGTCGTAGGTGTCGCGCAGCAGCTGCTTGGCCAGCTCGCCGCCGCCCTCGCCCACGGCCATGGTACCCAGGGCGCCGTAGCGGGTGTGCGAGTCGGAGCCCAGAATCATCTTGCCGCAACCGGCAAAGTTCTCACGCATAAAGGAGTGGATGACAGCGATATGCGGCGGAACGAAGATGCCGCCGTACTTCTTGGCCGCGGAAAGGCCAAAGACGTGGTCATCCTCGTTGATGGTGCCGCCCACGGCGCACAGCGAGTTATGGCAGTTGGTGAGCACGTAGGGCAGCGGGAACTGCTCCATGCCCGAGGCGCGCGCCGTCTGGATGATGCCGACAAAGGTGATGTCGTGGCTCGCCATGGCATCGAAGCGAATCTTAAGCGCCTCGGGGTTGCCAGACGTGTTGTGTGCCTGAAGGATCGAATACGCGATGGTGCCGCGCTTGGCATCCTCGGGCGTCTGCGTAATGCCGCGCTCGGCAGCCTCGGCCGCAGGCACAACCTCGCTGCCACCGCGCAGGTAGATGCCGTCCTCGTACAGCTTGACCATACTGTCTCCCACTCTGCCCAAGAGATTTGGGCGCATAGCATACATTCGTTCAATATCGTGCCATAGAACGGTTGCGAGTGGGTTACGAATCTGCACGTTCACTTTATCTCAGTAAAGCAAAGGACGAGCCCCTTGCATCACTCTCCTAACAAGGAGTGTCCCAAAGTGCCGGCACAAAAGGAACGTCCCCAAGTGCCAAGTGCCGCAAGAATGTCCCCTTTGACCAGTCATTTAAGAACGTCCCCAATGACTACCCTACCGCATCCGGAGCAAGGCGACGCCGCAGGCAGGGGACGGACAGCGAGCGACGTCCAGAGCGAACAAGTTGGCATGAAAAAGGCAAGGCATAGACCTTCTGGTCATGCCTTGCCTTTTGAATGGCAAATTGTCGCTCTGGGCGGCGCGCAGCGTCGGCCCGTTACGCGGGTTGGTAAACCCGCGTAACTACAAATCCCCGCCGGCGCCCAGCAGCTTGCGCATGACTTGCTCGGGGTTGACCGAGCCATCGCGCGGGGCCAAGGCGGTGATCTTCTTCTGCATCTTGTACTCGTGCAGCTCGTCCTCGAGCTGGCGCACGCGGGCACGGAGCTTTTCGTTCTCGCGCTCGCGCTCCTCGGCACGCTCCTTCATATCGAGAATGCGCACCACACCGGCAAGGTTGATGCCCTCGTCGGTCAGCTGGTTGATGAGCTCCAGGCGCTCGATATCGGCACGCGAATACAGACGCGTGTTGCCGCCCGAGCGCTGGGGGTTCACCAGGCCCTTGGACTCGTAGACGCGCAGAGTCTGCGGATGCATGCCGGTCAACTCGGCCGCCACGCTGATCATGTACAGCGGTTTATTCCTATTGTCCTCGGCCATGCTACCTGACCCCTTTCCGTCTCGTTATCGTCCATCATAAGCCCGCAGGCGCGGGCGTGTGCCGCGACCGCCCTAGTACGTCGCCCTGTAACGGTTGACCTTCTCGCGATAGTCGCGTGTGTCGGCCTCGCGCAGCTTGGTCATGGCATCGCGCTCGTCATCAGACAGGTTCGTGGGAACCTGCACCTTGATCTCGACGAGCAGCGCACCCGTGCGGCCACGGTGCTTGACGTCGGGCGCGCCCATCTCCTTAAAGCGGAACTTCTTGCCCGTCTGGGTACCCGCGGGCACCTTCAAACGGACCGTCGCGCCGCCGGGCGTGGGCACGTCCACCGTGCAGCCGAGCGCCGCCTCGTAGACCGAGACCGGTACCTCCATAGTCACGTCGGCACCTTTACGCTTAAACAGCGGGTGCTCCTCCACATGCGTGGTCACGACCAGGTCGCCGCGCTCGCCACCCGCAACGCCATACTCGCCGCGACGCTTGTAGCGCAGCTTGCCGCCGTCGACCGCACCCGCAGGCACCGAAACCGTGATGGTCTGCTGCTCGCCCGTCGAGGGAATGCGGTAGGTGACCTTGTGCGTCACGCCGCGAAACGCGTCCTCGGCCGTCACGTCGACAGTCAGCGACAGGTCGCCGCCCTTGCGCGCGCGGTTGCGGCCCGCACCGGCACCGGCAGCGCCCGCGGCCCCGGCAAAGCCCGAGCCCCAATCGCTGCCCCAGGCGCCGTTGCCGCTAAAGATGCTGTCAAAGATATCGCCCCAGCCGCTCGCGCCGGCACTGGCTCCGTAGCCACCGCTATACGCGCCGCCCGCGCCCGGCATGCCGCCAAACATGAGCATCTGGTCGTACTCTTTGCGCTTCTTCTCGTCCGAAAGCGTCTCGTAGGCCTCGCTGATCTCCTTGAACTTGGCCTCGTCGCCGCCGGCATCGGGGTGATATTTTTGCGCGAGCTTGCGAAACGCGCTCTTGATCTCTTTGTCGGAGGCGCTCTTGGATACGCCCAGGATGTCATAGAAGGTTTTGCCTGCAGCCATCGTAGCTCCTCTCCTGTTTCATCCGCCGCCCAGCGGGCGGCGGCTCATGCTTTCATATGGCACTAGGCCAGAAAGGGCCCCGGGTGCTGCCCCGGGGCCCTTCTCAATTACTCCTCGGTGCTCTCGGCCGTATCGGCCGCAGCATCCTCGGGCGCCGCTTCGGGCTCCGGTGCGGGGCGCTTCTCGCCACCGTAGGTCACCGTCACCATCGCGGAACGCAGGATGCGATCCGCCATGCGGTAGCCCTTCTGGTACACATCGTTGACGGTCTCGTCGTACTGCGATGCGTCCTCGACGCGACCCACAGCCTGGTGCTCGAGCGGATCGAACGCCTCGCCCTTGGGGTCGATGGGCTCAACGCCCTCGTGCGCAAACACATCGAGCAGCTTGGCATGAACCGCGTCAACGCCATCGACGAACTGCTTAAAGTCGTCGGAAAGCTCTTGGCTGCGGGCATGGTCAATCGCGCGCTCGATATCGTCGATCACCGGCAACAGCGCGGTGACAAGCTTCTCGGTCGCGCGCTCGCGCTCGGCGATACGCTCGTTTGCGGTGCGGCGACGGAAGTTCTCCCAGTCGGCCTGCAGACGGGCGGTGCGCTCGGTGGCGTCCTTTGCCTTGTCCTCGGCGGCCTTCTGAGCCTCTGCCGCAGCATCGAGCTCGTTACGCACGTCGGCAAGCTCCTTTTGGGCCTGCTCGAACTTGAGCTTAAAGTCGTTGTCGGCGGCTTCCTCACCGGCGCGGATAGCGGCTTCCACCATCTCGTCCTCGGTCATCGTCGCCTCCTTGTTGGAATCCTCTACCTGGTTCTCGGCAGCCTCGGCGGCCTCGGCCTCGTTGGCCTCGGTATCGTCGACGGCCTCTACGGGAATCTTCACGTCCTTCTCCTCAGAGTCAACGGGGGCGGCGCCAGCGGCAGCCGCCTCCGTGCGAGCTTTACGGGCGGACATGATTACTTGTCCTCGTCGTCCACAACCTCGTAGTCGGCGTCGACGACGTCATCGTCGGCAGGCTGGGCACCGGCGGCACCGTCGGTCTGCTGCTGAGCGTCGGCGTAGACAACCTGAGCCAGCTCGTAGGCCACAGACTGCAGGGACTCGCCGGCGGCCTTGATGGCCTCGACATCAGAGCCCTCGAGCGCCTTCTTGGCGTCGGCGATAGCGGCCTCGGCCTTGGACTTCACGTCGGCGGAAACCTTGTCGCCCAGCTCGTTGAGGGTCTGCTCGGTGGAGTAGCACAGGCTGTCGGTCTGGTTGCGAACCTCGACCTCTTCCTTCTGCTTCTTGTCCTCCTCGGCATGAGCCTCGGCGTCCTTGACCATACGAGCGACTTCGTCGTCGGACAGAGCGGTGGAGCCGGAAATGGTGATCTGCTGCTCCTTGCCGGTGCCCTTGTCCTTAGCGGAGACCTTGACGATGCCGTTGGCGTCGATGTCGAAGGTGACCTCGATCTGCGGCACGCCGCGGCGGGCAGCCGGGATACCGGTCAGCTGGAACTTACCGAGCGACTTGTTGTCGCGGGCAAGCTCGCGCTCGCCCTGGAGCACGTTGATCTCGACGCTGGTCTGGTTATCGGCAGCGGTGGAGTAAACCTCGGTCTTGGAGGTCGGGATCGTGGTGTTGCGGTCGATCATCTTGGTCATGATGCCGCCCATGGTCTCGACGCCCAGCGACAGCGGGGTAACGTCGAGCAGCAGGATGCCCTCGACGTCGCCGGTGAGCACGCCGCCCTGGACGGCAGCGCCGTCGGCAACGACCTCGTCGGGGTTCACGGACATGTTGGGCTGCTTGCCGGTCATAGTCTTGACGAGCTCCTGGACGGCGGGCATACGGGTGGAGCCGCCGACGAGGATGACCTCGGTCAGATCGGAGAGCTTAAGCTTGGCGTCGCGCAGGGCGTTGGTGACAGGCTGCTTGCAGCGCTCGAGCAGGTCGCGGGTGATCTTCTCGAACTCGGCGCGGGTCAGCGTGTAGTTGAGGTGCAGCGGGCCGGACTGGTTCATGGTAATGAACGGCAGGTTGATGGTGGTCTGCTGGGCGGCGGAGAGCTCCTTCTTGGCGTTCTCGGCGGCCTCCTTCAGACGCTGCAGGGCCATGGGATCCTGACGCAGGTCGACACCGTTCTCCTGCTGGAACTTATCGGCCATCCAGTCGATGACGCGCTGATCCCAGTCGTCGCCGCCCAGGTGGTTGTCGCCCGAGGTGGACAGAACCTCAAACACGCCGTCGGCGAGGTCGAGGATGGAGACGTCGAAGGTGCCGCCGCCCAGGTCGAAGACCAGGATGCGCTGGTCGGTGCCCTGCTTGTCCAGGCCATAGGCAAGAGCAGCAGCGGTCGGCTCGTTGACGATACGCTTGACGTTGAGGCCGGCGATCTTACCGGCGTCCTTGGTGGCCTGACGCTGGGCGTCGTTGAAGTAGGCCGGGACGGTGATGACGGCGTCGGTGACGGTCTCGCCCAGATACTTCTCGGCGTCGGCCTTCATCTTTGCGAGCGTCATAGCGCTCACCTGCTCGGCGGTGTAATCCTTGCCCTCGATGTCGACGACGGCACGGCCACCCTGGCCCTCCTTGACCTCATACGGCACGGTCTTGATCTCGGAGGTGCACTCGGAGTACTTGCGGCCCATGAAGCGCTTGATGGAGAACACGGTGTTCTTGGGGTTGGTGACAGCCTGGTTCTTAGCGGCCTTACCCACGACGCGGTCGCCGTCGGCACGGAAGCCCACGACGGACGGGGTGGTGCGGTCGCCCTCGGCGTTCACGATAATGGTCGGAGAACCGCCCTCGAGAACGGCCATTGCGGAGTTAGTAGTACCAAGGTCGATACCAAGAATCTTGCCCATTAGAAATTCCCTCTCTCTTGTGCGTTTGCACCGACTCGGCGGTCTGCCGAGCGGCGCTTCGGCTTGTCTTTCAGGATGTAGTGTATCCCCTTATGGGCCGGAATATACAAAATCTAAGTCAATTCATATAAGATTTCTTATTGCCAAGAGTTTAGGTTCTTAAATGCGCAGGTAGATGCGCTGTTTGAGTTCTAGGCAAATCTATCGAGATCTATGTAGAGATGGCTGAGGCTTGGGTCCGAGGGTGCCTGGGGCTGCCTTGCGGAAAGCTCGTCCCGTTTTGAGCGTGGATTCCGGGCCGCGGTTTCCGTCTGAAGGCTCAACCGGAAACCGTATCCCGTTTTGAGAGCTGATACCGGCTCGCATTTTCCGCTAGCGGGCCTAACCGGAAACTGCAACCCGTTTTTCGACAAAATAATGGGATGCGGTTTCCGCAAGCACGCTCAATCGCCCTATATTTCAAGTCACCTTTAGCTAACATTTACGCAGCTCAACGGCCCCACCTGCGCGTTTTTTAGTAAACCTTGGCATACTCGGCGAACGGTATGAAGATGCCGGTCAGAGGGTATTGCAAACGGTCGCTCCCGTGGTATGTTTTTGCCCGAATCAAACCGGCGCGCATCGCCTGTAGCGTCGGTCAACAGAGAGGAAACTACCATGGCTCATCCCGTAATTGATGCCGACGAGTGCATCGCTTGTGGCGTTTGCGTCGACTCCTGCCCCGCTGGCGTTCTGGAGCTCCAGGACGTCGCTACCGTCGCTGACGAGGACTCCTGCGTCGCCTGTGGCGCTTGCCAGGACGCTTGCCCCGCCGGTGCGATCACCGAGATCGTCGAGGAGTAACAACTCCCCCACTTGCACACTCACAAGTACACCGTGCACAAAAAGGAGGCCTCCGCATCGCCGCGGAGGCCTCCTTTTGCATTCGTCGTTACTAGGACAGGTCGTCTTCGTAGGGCATGAGGTCTGCCAGGTAGCCCTTCTCCTTGAGCATGGCCTCGATCTCGTCGAGGGTTTGCTCGTCTTCTGCCGCGATGCGGTGGAAGTGATAGCCGCTGGTTACCGTTAGCAGCGGAAAGCTCTTGCCGCTCTCGATATCGTGCAGGTAGCGCTCAACATCGCGACGATTGCGGATGTCCAGGTCGGCCGTGATCTTGCCGTACACGCGGTGATTGACGATCACGTTGAGCACGGCGCCGCCGGCGTCGACGATACTCGTGAGCTCATCGCCCGCCTGCTCCACGCCATGGCGCACCTTGACCAGACGCGTGGGCACAGCCGGGCTGCTCGGCGCCTCCTGTAGTACATAGCCGCGATTGGTGGCGACGATATCGTGCCCGTCGGCGCGCAGCAGGGCGATGTCCTGCACCACGACCTGACGGCTCACGCCCACCTCGCGGGCAAGCGCGCTGCCCGAGACGGGACCTTTGGCTCTCTCGAGCACGGCCATGATGGCACGGCGACGCTCGCGGGCGTCCATTATTTACCGTCCAGCAGACGCAGGTGCTTAAGCGAGAGGTCGAGAATCGGCGCAGAGTGCGTCAACGCCCCCGAGCTGATAAAGTCAACGCCCAGGTCGGCGAGCGCGCGAATATTGTTGGCGTCCACGTTGCCCGAGCACTCGGTCTTGGCGCGACCGGCGATAAGCTCGATGGCGGCGGCCATGTCGTCGTGGGTCATGTTGTCGAGCATGATGATATCGGCGCCGGCCTCAACTGCCTCGCGCACCATGTCCAGGTTCTCGCACTCGATCTCGACCGTCGTGGTAAACGACGCATGGGCGCGCGCCATCTCAATCGCGCGTGCCACGCCACCGGCGGCGTCGATGTGGTTGTCCTTGAGCATGACAGCCGTCGACAGGTTATAGCGGTGGTTGCTGCCGCCGCCGATTTCGACTGCGGCCTTCTCGAAGACGCGCATGCCCGGCGTGGTCTTGCGCGTGTCGACAAGCACGGTCTTGGTGCCCTCGAGCGCAGCCGCCATCCGATGCGTGTAAGTGGCGATGCCGCTCATGCGCTGCAGGTAGTTGAGCGCCACGCGCTCGCCCGAAAGCAGCACGCGCGCGTCGCCGCGCACCTGGCCCACATGGTCGCCAGCGTGTACCTCGTCGCCGTCCGCGACATCGAACAACACGGAGCTCTGCGGATCCAGCAGCTCAAAGGTGCGGGCGAATACGTCCAGGCCGGCGATAACGCCGTCGGCCTTGGCGATGAGCTCAACGGTAGCGGGGCGCGCCGTGGGGCACACGCTCGCCGTACTCACGTCCTCAAACGTGATGTCCTCGCGCAGAGCCTGCAAAATCAGATCATCGACGACGAGCTTCATGGTAATGGGATTCATGGTCTACTCCTCCACGGCCTGCGTGCCGGCGGCACGGGCCAGATCATCGATTGCAAGGGTATCGGAACTCAGGGCGCGATGGCGTCCATCGAGCACGGGCTCGCCCGCCTGCTCCACGGCAAGCGACTCGCCGGTGCGCATACGCCAAGCAGCGCGGCGGCCCCAAACCAGAGACTCGAGCAGGCTGTTAGAAGCCAGGCGGTTCTTGCCGTGCACGCCATTGCAGGCCGTCTCGCCGGCGGCGTAGAGCTCGGGCATCGAGGTGCGGCCGTCCTTGTCGACCCATACGCCGCCCATAAAGTAGTGCTGCGTGGGAGTGACGGGAATGGGCTCGTCCAGGATGTCGCGGCCGTCCTCCAGGCAGCGCGCGCGGATATTGGCAAAGTGCCCGGTCACCACGTCGCGCTCGACGGGGGCAAAGCTCAGCCACTCGTGCTCGGTGCCGTCCTGCCTCATCTGCTCGCGGATGGCGGCGGCGACAACGTCGCGCGGCTGCAACTCGTCGGTAAAGCGCTCGCCGGCGGCATTGAGCAGAATCGCGCCCTCGCCGCGGCAGCTTTCGCTGATCAGGAACGTGCGACCCGGCTGCGGCGAGAACAGGCCCGTGGGGTGGATCTGCACGTAGTCCAGGTGCTCCATCGTGATGCCGTGCTCCTGCGCGATGTAGCAGGCGTCGCCGGTGAGCTGCGGGTAGTTGGTCGAGTGGTCGTACACGCCACCGATACCGCCCGTTGCCCACAGCGTATGGCGGGCATGGATCTTAAACGGCTTACCGGCACGCACGCCCTCGGCGGCATTTGCCAGCTCGTCGGCGGGGCGAGCTGAATCGTCCTCGTCCACGGCTACGGCGACGACGCCGGTGCACACCGTGGCGCCATCGCGCTCGGCGGTCAGGATGTCGGTCATGGCCACGTGCTCGAGAATCTGCACGTTATCCAGCTTGCGAACAGCCTGGAGCAGCTTGGTCGTAATCTCCTTGCCCGTAATATCGGCATGGAAGGCGATGCGCGGGCGGCTGTGCGCGCCCTCGCGGGTAAAGTCGAGGCTGCCGTCGGCCTTACGCTCAAAGTCCACGCCCATGGCCAGCAGGTCGTTGATGACCGAGCGGCTCGAGCGAATCATGATGTCAACACTCTCGCGGCGGTTCTCGTAATGGCCGGCGTGCATGGTGTCCTCAAGGAAGGCATCGTAGTCCGAGCCTTCGGGCAGCACACAAATGCCGCCCTGCGCGAGCATCGAATCGCACTCATCGACGGCGCCCTTGGAAAGCATGATCACGCGCGTGCTCGTCGGCAAGTTGAGAGCTGCGTACAGGCCCGCCACGCCGCAGCCGGCAATGACGACGTCGCACTCCATATCGGGGTATTGCTTGGTTTCCACAGGAATCCTCTCCTTTGTAATGTGGCATAAGGGACTGCCCCTCATGTCACATCGTTCTAACGCGCCGCGTACTCGAGCATGCGGTCGAGCGTAAGTTTGGCCTGGTCGGCGGCCTCGTCCGACACGCCGATCTGCACCTCGCCCTCACCCGTCTCCAGGCAGCGCACGAGTTTTTCGAGCGTGATGAGATCCATGTTGACGCAGGTGGGCTGCACCGCGGGGAAGTAGAACTTTTTGCCGGTGCCCTGGCAGCGGCGCTCGAGTTCGTAGAGCACGCCATGGACCGTCACGATGATGAACTCGCTGGCGTCCGACTCCTCGGCATACTTGATGATGCCGGCGGTGGAGCCGATGTAGTCGGCCTCGGCCAGGACGTCGGCCTTGCACTCGGGGTGCGCCAGCACGAGCGCGTCGGGGTGTGCCTCCTGCGCGTCGACGATCTGCTCGACGGTGATGATGTGATGACGCGGGCAGTAGCCGTTGTTGAGGATGACGTGCTTTTGGGGCACCTGCTCGGCCACAAAGCGGCCCAGGTTCTGGTCGGGAATGAACAAGATGTGCTGCTGCGGCAGCTCGGAGACAATCTTGACGGCGTTAGAGCTGGTAACGCACACGTCGCTCCAGCTCTTGATCTCGACCGTGGAGTTGACGTAGCACACCACGGCCAGGTCGTCGCCGTACTCGGCGCGGGCAGCGTCGACCGTCTCGCGCTTGACCATATGAGCCATGGGGCAATCCGCGCCCGGCTCGGGCAGCAGCACGGTCTTGGTGGGGTTGAGCAGCTTGGCGCTCTCGCCCATAAACTCCACGCCGCACAGCACGATCGTCTGCTGCGGAAGGCTCTTGGCGAGCTTTGCCAGGTAGAAGCTATCGCCGACGTAATCGGCAACAGCTTGGACCTCGGGCGCCACATAGTAGTGTGCCAGGATCACCGCGTCACGTTGGGTTTTTAGTTGCTGAATGGCCTCGACGAGCTCTGCAGGCACCAGTGCCGCGCGCTCCGTTGCCGTCGTTGCCGATGCTAGGCCGGCCGCGATATCGCGTGCAAGCTCCGATGCATCCATGTTCGCGCTCTGTGCCATCAAGGCCCCTCTCTTTTGGCGAATCTTGGGGCTTTAGTATGACACCTGGCTTTACAGCTGACAAGACAGCTGTAAAGCCAGGTGTAAAGTTGAAATAAAGATTCAATCATGCGGCGGGTCCATTTTCGAACTGGCAAGCTGAGGATAGCTGAGCTCTCGATGGCGCAGGAGGCATCTTTCGCCACCGCAATACCGCTTGGCGCGAGTTGCACGCCGTGGGGCGCAAACGGTCCGCACCCCCGCAAGCGGCGCGTGCCCGATGTGGCAAAATCGAACTACTTAAGGGGGCCGAATGCTCAAGATTATTGCCTGCGACGATGATGTCGCTTTTCTAGATAGACTGCACCGGATGATCGACCGTTGGTCGACCGAGACGGGCACGGCGGTCGACGTTGCGCTCGTCACGCGCGGCGAGGACCTGCTGGCCCGCCATGCCGCATCGCGCGCCGACATCATTCTGCTCGACATGATCATGCCGCTCGTCAACGGCATGGACACCGCGCGCGAATTGCGCCAGGCCGATACCGCCGTGCGTCTGGTGTTTCTCACCTCATCGCCCGAGTTTGCACTGGAGTCCTACGAGGTCCGCGCCTTCGATTATCTGCTCAAGCCCGTGTCTTACGAACGCCTGGCACAGCTACTCGACGAGCTTTCGAGCATGCGCCCGCCGGCAACCGACGAGCTCGTGATCAAAACGTCCTTTGGTTACCACGCCCTGCGCCTGTCCGACATCGAATATGCCGAGGCGCGCAACAAGCACGTGGTCTTCCACCTGCGCGACGGACGCGATATCGAGGCACTCGAGTCGTTCCGCAGCGTCGAGGACCGTTTGGCGCAAAATGCCACCTTCTTTAAATGCCACCGCAGCTACCAGGTCAACCTGCGCAATATCGATCACTTTGACCGCACGGACATCGTCATGCGCTCGGGCGCGTGCATCCCGCTTTCGCGCAGCTGCAAGCAGGGATTCCAAGACGCCTACTTTGCGGTGCGCTTTGAGGGTGGGAGACACTGATGGTCTCCTCGGTCGAAATGGTCCTTTGGGCAATCCACCACGCCACGACGCTGCTCTTTGGCGTCTTTGCCTCGGCGGCGCTGTGCGGTGTCGAGATCAACCGGCGTCATGCGCTTGAACTGGTGCTGGTCGGTGCCGTATCCGGATGCGCATTTGGCCTCGCTAATGCCGTCGGCGGCGAGCTTTTTGCCCGTCAGGTCTATCCGCTCGTCGTGCACCTGCCTCTTACCGTCTACCTATGCGCGCGCTACCGCCTGAGCCCACTGCTTGCCGTGCTCGGCATTACGAGTGCCTATCTGAGCTGCCAGTTCAGCAATTGGATGGGCATCGCCGCATTTGCCGCAACCGATTCTCAGATCGCGTACTATCTGGCGCGCATCGCGACCACACTCGCCGTCTTTGCCGTCCTGATGCATTGGGCCGGCGACATCGGTCCGCGCTTGGCGATTAAAAGCACCACCGAGCTGGGCATCCTTTTAATCCTGCCGCTCGTCTATTACGTCTTTGACTATGCCACCAACGTCTACACCACGCTGTTCCACTCGGGCTCGGTGGTAACGGTTGAGTTTTTGGCATTTGCGCTCTGTGCCTTCTATCTTATGTTTCTTGCCGTTTACCTGCGCGAATACGAAGAAAAGGAAACCGCCGAGCGAGAGCGCTGGATGCTCGAAACCCGCGACAACGCCGCCATCAAAGAGCTCGAGGCTTGGCGTCAATCTGGGCGCGAGCTGTCGATTCTTCGCCACGATATGCGCCACTTCCTACGCGGCCTGGCCGCTTTAATTGAGGAGGGCCACACCGACGAGGCGCTCAAACGCATCGATGAACTCTGCGAAGCCGGCGATCGCACCGCCGTACGCCGCTTCTGCGCCAACGAGACCGTAAACATCGCGCTTTCGTCATTTAACTCGGATATCAATAGAAACGGCATTACCGCCAACCTGCGCGCCGCCGTACCCGAAACCATCCACGTAGGTGACGCCGACCTGTTTAGCGTGCTCTCAAATGCCTTGGAAAACGCTATCACCGCCGCAAGCGCCGCACCCCGGGGAAAGCGATTCGTCGACTTTGACCTGCGATTAGAGGACGGCCAGCTGCTGCTGTTAGTTTCCAACACGTTTGACCGCGCGCCGCGCATGGTCGACGGCATGCCCGTGACCCGGCATGCGGGCCATGGCTTTGGCACCAGGAGCATCAAACTTGCCGTGGAGCGCATGAACGGCAACTGTCAGTTCCGCATTAACGGCGATCGGTTTGAGCTGCGCGCCGTGATGTAGGGGCTGCCGCCAGCCTCGCTACAGCGGAGCGGCTGCCGGGGTCAGCTGCTTGATGTATGCCCACATGCGCTGCTTGGCGGCTTTGTCAGTGAGCGCCGCCTCAAAACCGTCGAGCGCGAGCACGCGGCGACCCTGCACATGGGCGACCAAGCCGGGCTTGAGCATGGCGGTGTCGAAGTCATCGATCGCCACGAGCATATCGGCGTAGGTCTCGCGCATGGCGTCAGCCGCGTTGTTGTCGAGCAGTAGCACCGCCTCGGGGTCCAAAGCCTCAAGCGCCTCACGGAACAGCCCGCACGGCAGAGTCTCGCCCACCGCGACCGCTCCGTCACCCACGCCGGCGACGCTTGCCAGCACGCAAAAATCCTCGGGCGCGTAGCCGATGGCCCCAAGCGCCTTGCGCAACGCCGCGCCATCCGGGCCGGCGGCAAGCTCGCCACCCGAACGCTCGGCCTCGTCCAAATCGCCTTTGACCAGCACGATCGGCGAGCACGCGTTGCCCGCGATACGCACGCCACGGACCGCAAGCGATGTGAGCTCCTGCTCGGCCGCCTGGGCGATGGCTTCTTTTTTCTGGCTTTGTGACGTGGGCATGCGCTCTCCAATCGTTTGCGTGCCCACCATTATATAAAAGAGCCGCCCGCGAGTGGTTGCTTTGCGGGCGGCTGGGTATAAGCACGGTCGTACTGAGTTTTACGCGGCCAAGCCGCGTCGCATTATGGAGGTCACCATGGCTGACATTAATCAGATTACCCCCGAGAACTTCGATTCCATCGTTAACGACAGCCTGCCCGTGCTGGTCGATTTTTGGGCACCGTGGTGCGGGCCCTGTCGATCCCTCTCGCCCATCGTTGACGAGGTTGCCGATGAGCTGGCGGGCAAGCTCGCCGTTGCCAAGTGCAACGTCGACGACAACCAGGACCTGGCCATGAAGTATGGCGTCATGAGCATCCCCACGCTGATTGTGTTTAAGAACGGCGAGGAAATCGACCGCTCCGTTGGCGCGCTGCCCAAGGCCAGGCTGCAGGCACTGCTTGAGAAGCACCTGTAATACGCCGGTCATGTGCTGCCGTCCATGAGCGGTTTTGCGCCGCTCACCGGAGAGCCGGGCGCTGTGCCCGCGACCACGGATAGTATGGTAATCACAAACAGCCCCCAGTGAACGGGTGCGGGTCGGACGGACTCGCACCCGTTTTCTTCATTTGCCTAGTCTTTGCCACAAGTTTTGTTATGGATTTAAAAACTCAGATCCGATAGCACGTTCGTAAGACTGGATCGTTTCGGCATTTGCCCTCTCGATATCATTAAGCGGTGATGTCATCGCATCAAATTCCTCAGGCGAGTATATGCCTTCATACCAATCCTTATTGTCGAAATA
>CABQLK010000025.1 GCA_902465015.1 uncultured Collinsella sp. | reverse complement strand
GTCCTGCGCAAGACGAAGGCCACATTAAGTGGCCTTCTTTGCGTGCGGAACTCATTTTGAGCAAGCACCCGCCCTGCCGGGGCTCCCGGGTTCTGCAACGACTCGGCCGTTCGGGTCAGGTAGGCTGATAGGAAAGATGGTGACGGAGGCGCAAAATGCGCCTCCGCCTTTTGAATATGATGAAAGTGTGGCGAAATGAGCTTAAAACTTCCGTAAATGTGATAAATGTCACGTTTTACCTAGGGTAAAATGTGGGAAATATCACGTTTACGGAAGTTTCTTTGCGGGAGGTTCGGTCATGCAGCGAGATATCATTGCCAAGCTTAACGCTTGGAAAGCGTCAGAATATCGTAAGCCGCTTATCCTTAAGGGGGCGCGCCAGGTTGGAAAGACGTGGGCGCTTAAGGAGTTCGGCCGAACCTCGTACCTCAATTTTGTGTATCTGACGCTCGAGGAGCCGTCACCTGGGGTACAGAGCGAGTACGCTCAGTTTTTCGAAGGTACGCGCGATCCTCGACGGATCGTCTCAAATCTTTCCCTGGCACTTGGACAGCCTATCGAGCCCGGCGAAACGCTGCTTATTATTGATGAGATCCAGGATTGTCCTTCTGCAGTCGGCGCCCTTAAATACTTCTGTGACGAGGCCCCCGAGTATCACGTCGCATGCGCAGGGTCTTTGTTGGGCGTTCGCTTGTCCCGTGAGACCAGCGCTTTTCCGGTGGGAAAGGTCGAGTTCATGGAGATGCGCCCCATGAGCTTTTCCGAGTTTCTGAAAGCCGAGGGCGCTGCAAACTACGACGAATACCTTGGCGGCCTGGATCAGATCGAGACAGTGCCCGATTTCTTCCATGTCCGTCTCGTCGAGCATCTTCGTCGTTATTTTGCATGCGGCGGCATGCCAGAGGCTCTTGGCCGGTGGGTGGAGACGGGCGATATCGTTCAGGTCGATAAGGTGTTGTCTGATCTCTTGGATTCCTACGAGCGCGATTTTGCCAAGCATGGTGGCCGTGCGCAGTTCGCCAAGCTTTCACAAATATGGAACTCGATTCCAGCTCAGTTGGCGCGCGAGAACAAAAAGTTCGTTTGGAGTGCGGTGCGCGAGGGGGCTCGTGCTCGAGAATACGAGGATGCTCTGGAATGGCTTGCCGATGCTGGGCTCATCACGGCGGTTCGCCTTAATGCTGCCGGTGGTGTGCCGCTCTCTGCGTACGATGACCTCAAGGCATTTAAAGTCTACTGTCTTGATGTCGGCTTGCTGCGCCGCATGGCAAGGCTGGATGCGTCCGCTTTTGCCAACTCGGATGCGCTATTTTCGGAGTTCAAAGGTTCGTTCGCCGAGAACTATGTGCTTCAGGCATTACTTTCACAGTTAGATGCTGCTCCGCGTTATTGGACAAACGAGAAGCCGAAGCACGAAGTCGATTTTTTGATTCAAGTTGGAAACGAAATCGTTCCCGTCGAGGTCAAATCGGGAGAGGTCGTTCATTCCAAGAGCCTTAAGTACTATGCCGACAAGCATGCGGAGACGACTCCATTGAGGGTCCGCTACTCACTTAAGAACCTAAAGCTCGACGACGGGGTGCTTAACATTCCGTTGTATTTGGCTGATCGATCTGTCCCTCTTATCAAAAAGGCGCTTGATCGTGCACATCTTGACGTTTAGATCCTGGATGAGCTGACGGGCGGCGGCTAATTAATCGCTCCGTTACGGCCAGGGAGCTTGGGCCTTAGCGATGCTTGCTTCGCCAAGCCGTGGGTGTCATGCCGGTGTATTGTTTGAAGGCTTGGGCGAAGGCGGCCTGCTGAGGGTAGCCTAGGCGCTCTGCCACCTGCGCTATCGTGAGCGAGCTATCGGCCAAAAGGTCCTGTGCTCGCTCTATACGGCGTCTGCGAATGTAGGCGCCCAGGGACTCGCCGGTTTGGGCCTTAAAGGTGGCGCATAGTTTGGAGCGGCTTGTGTAGAGCCTTTCGGCCACCTCGTTGATACCCACACGTCTGCCTTTGTCGAGCGCGCGCTCAATCATTGCCGTTGCTTCTTCGGCAATGGTTATGCTGACGCGTGTGTCTGCCGCCTGCCGCGCCTGCTTGTGGGCCGCGCGCGAACAGGCGAGCTCCGCGACCATGGTCTCCACGATGCCCTGCATATAGACGCGTCCGCCTACGGTGCGGGCGCGGTCCTCGTTAATCCGGCGCAGCGTGTGGCAGATGGCAGACGTCGCTTCCTCGTGCCATGGCTCGGCAAACGCCTCAAAGATTCCCGCGAACTCGGTGGGATAGCGGTGCTCCAGTTCGTCAAAATATCCAGGCAAAAAGAGCACCGAGCGCGAGTGATAGAGCTCCCCCGCAAACAGCGGGCTTAATTCCTCGCCACAGCTATCTTGGATAAAGCTGCAAACGGCATTGTTCGGCCACGGTCCATGCAATGGTTTGAGGTTCGCGGGCGTTATGCCAGCCTCGGGCATGCATGTAAGTGTGGGCGCGCTGACTTCGCTCACGCAGGCGTATGGCTCGGGTGTGTATTCGGCCAGGTACATATCGTGCGTCGGGGTGATGAAATGCTCCATGACGATGCAGGCAGGGGAGAGAGGCATGATCCATGCGCGGCCGCGCGCCCGGTCGTTTGCCACCTCGCCGGTAAAGACGGCGCCCTTGCCGGTAAGCTCCAGGCCAAACTGCTCAAATTGCGGTGCGTAGAGCTCAGTTATGTCGGTCGCTGCCCGCCGTATTTGCAAAAGCGTCCCTTTCCTTTGCAGAAACGTCTACGCCTGGCTTGATTGTGAGCCATGGCTAACACATCAATGATAAGTTCATTACGGTTAACTCTCAAGCCGTTAGAAAGGAATCTCATGGCAAAGGAATCAAAAAGGGAAGGTGGAGGCATCGGCGAGTTACTCTCGTATGCCGGTGACCGCAAATTCCTAACGTATTTGGGTATGGCGCTCTCGGCGCTCTCGCAGCTGCTGAGCTTTGGCCCGTACGTGTGCATTTGGCTTGTCGCGCGCGATCTAATCGCCGTGGCACCTAACTGGAGCGAAGCCTGCGACATCGCGACGTATGGCTGGTGGGCCGTGGGGTTTGCGCTGGCAAGCATCGTAGCTTATTTCGTGGGGCTCATGTGCACGCACCTGTCTGCGTTTCGCTGTGCGTCCAATATCCGCAAGACTACGAGCGAGCACCTGCTTAAGCTGCCGCTTGGCTACTTTGACACGCACGCCACCGGTGAGCTGCGCCGTATTGTAGACGGATGCGCCGCCTCCACCGAGACTTTGCTCGCACACATGCTGCCCGATATCGCAGGCGCCGCCGCCATGGTCGTGGGCTTGCTCGTGCTGCTTTTCGCGCTCGATTGGCGTTTGGGGGCGGCATGCCTCATCTCGGTGGCCATTTCGTTTGGCGCCATGGCCGCCATGATGGGCGGCAAGGGCGGCGAGTTTATGAAGGCCTACATGGGAGCGCTGGTCAAGATGAACAAGACCGGCACCGAATACGTACGCGGCATCCCCGTGGTCAAGGTGTTTCAGCAGACGGTCTACTCCTTTAAGGCCTTCCACGATGCGATTGCCGAATACGCCGACATGGCGCAAAACTATGCGGGCACGTTCTGTCGAGGTCCGCAGGTACTCAACCTTACCGCGCTCAATGGTCTTGTGGCATTCCTGTTGCCCGTGGCGTTGCTGTTGGCGCCGGGCGAGACGGACTTCGCGCATTTTATGACCAACTTCACGTTTTACGCGATATTTTCGGCCGTGGTGCCGACGGCCATGACCAAGCTCATGTTTGTGGGCGAGGCCTCTCAGATGAGTGCCGATTCGCTGGCTCGCATCCGAAGCGTCATGGATTCCAAGCAGCTCTCCGTGCCCGCCCAACCCAAGCACCCTGCCGGCGGCGACGTGCGATTTGAGGACGTGAGCTTTACCTACGAGGGTGCCGAAGCACCTGCCGTTAGCCATGTGAGTTTCAGCGTTTCCGCTGGTAACACCCTCGCCCTGGTGGGTCCCTCGGGTGGCGGTAAGTCAACCTGCGCAAGCCTGATCCCGCGTTTTTGGGATGTCTCCTCGGGTCGAGTGCTCGTAGGCGGTGTGGACGTTCGCGATATGGATCCGCACGAGCTTATGGACCAGGTCGCCTTCGTGTTCCAGACCAACCAGCTGTTCCGGCAAACACTTGCCGACAACGTGCGCGCCTCCAAGCCTACGGCCACTGACGACGAAGTGCGTGCGGCCCTCTCCGCAGCTCAGTGCGACGACATTGTGGCCAAGCTCCCACAGGGTATCAATACCATACTCGGCGCCGGCGGAGCATATCTTTCGGGCGGCGAGGTCCAGCGCGTGGCACTCGCCCGCGCGATCCTTAAAGACGCGCCTATCGTGGTGCTCGATGAGGCCACGGCGTTTGCCGATCCCGAGAACGAGGCGCTCATCCAGCGCGCCTTTAGCAAGCTGGCGGCGGGTCGCACGGTCATTATGATTGCGCACCGGCTTTCAACCGTGGTGGGCGCAGACCAAATCGTGGTGCTCAACCAGGGCAGCGTGCAGGAGTCGGGTACCCATGCCGAGTTGCTGTCCCAAGAGGGTCTGTATGCCAAGATGTGGGCCGAATACGAACAGGCCGCGAGCTGGAAAATCACTGCAGCGACCGCGGATGCCGCCGTCACGAAGGGAGGCGAGGCCTAAATGTTCGCCTCATTCCAAAAGAAGTATTTCCTATCCGATAAAGGCGTCGCCGGAGTAAAACGCGGCATTTTCTGGACCACGCTCACCAATCTCATTACCATGGCCGGCATGGGCTTTTTATTCCTGGTTATGGTCGGCTTTGTCGAGCATCTCGCCAGCGGGGCTGACCTGCCGGATGCCCTGCCGATCGTGGGCGGCCTCCTGGTCTTTTTCGTGTTGCTCTTTGCCTCTAACTGGCAGCAGTATTACTACACCTACTGCATCTTTTACGAGGAGTGCGGCAAGCAGCGTATGGAGATCGCCGAGCGCTTGCGTAAACTGCCGCTGTCGTTTTTTGGTCGTCGTGATCTGGCCGATTTAACCGAGACCATCATGGGCGACGTCCAGGCCATGGAGCACGCCTACAGCCACGTGCTGGGAGAGCTTTGGGGTGCCATCATCGCAAGCGCCATTGTGTTCGTGGCGTCGCTGTTCTTTTGCTGGCAGCTGGCGATCGCGGCGTTTTGGAGCGTTCCCGTGGCCTTTGCCGTGCTGTATCTAACACGCGGCCCCATGACTCCGGTGTTCGATCGCGTGCGTGCCGAGAAGGTCAAGGTTACCGAGGCAATTCAAGAGACGCTCGACTGCGTTCGCGAGATCCGCGCCACCAACCAGGAGGCCCATTATCTTGAGGGGCTCAACGCCGTGATCGATGCCGAGGAGCATGAGACCACCAAGGGCGAGCTCGCTAACGGGCTTTTGGTCAACTCCGCCTTTGCTATCCTGCGTCTGGGCATTGCCACCACGCTGGTCACGGGCGCCGCGATGGTCGCCTCCGGGCAGGTCGACTTTTTGGTGATGTTTGCCTTCCTGCTTATGGTGAGCCGTATCTATGCGCCCTTTGACCAGGCGTTAATGTTAATGTCCGAGCTGTTTGCCGCCGAGTCGTCTGCCAAGCGTATGCGTTCCATCATGGAAGAGCCTGTGGCGCGGGGCAGCGAGATATTTGAGCCCGTGGGCCACGATGTGGTGTTCGATCACGTGGCATTTGGATATGGTGCGGGCGAGGACGGCCGCGCCGGCGAGAAAGTTCTTACCGATGTGAGCTTTACCGCCAAGGAAGGCGAAGTTACGGCACTGGTCGGTCCTTCGGGTTCCGGTAAGTCTACGGTGAGCCGCCTGGCCGCGCGCTTTTGGGATGCCACCGCGGGCAAGGTTACCGTGGGCGGTGTGGATGTTGCGAGCGTCGATCCCGAGGTACTGCTGCGTGATTACGCCATTGTGTTCCAAGACGTGCTGCTCTTTGACGACACGGTTATGGGAAACATCCGCCTCGGGCGTCGTGATGCCACCGATGAGGAAGTGCTTGCGGCCGCTCGTGCCGCCAACTGCGACGAGTTCGTGAACCGCATGCCGCAGGGCTATGACACCATGATCGGCGAGAACGGCTCCAAGCTGTCTGGCGGCGAGCGCCAGCGCATCTCCATCGCTCGTGCGCTGCTTAAGGACGCCCCCATCGTCCTTTTGGACGAGGCCACGGCGAGCCTGGACGTCGAGAACGAGACCGTGGTTCAGCAGGCGCTTTCCCGCCTGCTCGCGGGCAAGACGGTTATCGTTATTGCCCACCGTATGCGTACGGTGGAAAATGCCGACAAAATCGTTGTGCTCAAGGATGGAGTGGTTGCCGAACAGGGCACTCCGGCGCAGCTCAAGGCGGCAGGTGGAGAATTCGCCCGCATGGTTGCGCTGCAAAAGGAGGCGGCGGACTGGCAGCTGTAGGACTGTGGCAAAGGGACTGTCCCATAATGTGACAAAGGGACAGTCCCTTTGTCATATTGAGTCTACCCCCATAGTTTCCAAAAAGTTAACCTTTGTTGAACTTAATAGTTAGATAAACTAAACTATTTTCCAAAAGTGCGCTCGAGCAAACTTATTTACTCGGGTGCTGAGGCACCGTGCCGCGTCCAATGCGGCAAAAGGGAGAAGCAACATGAAGAAGTCGACGTTCAATACCCTGCTTGTCGGTGGCGGTTTTCTGCTTGGCACGGCCGGCATCAAGCTGCTTACCAGCGCTCCGGTCAAGAATGCCTGCGTGCAGGGTATCGCGTGCGGCATGCGCATCAAGAACGGCTACCAGGACATGGTCGAGCAGGCCAAGGCTAATGTCGACGACATGGTTGCCGAGGCGGCCTATATCACCCAGAGCGAGGCCGCTGCTGACGAGGCAGCCGAGTAACGCTCCCAGGCACAAACTATGAGATTCTCGATTATTAGCGAGATCCCCGGCAGGACCCGTCTTCAATTGGCGGGTCCTGTGCCAGAGAGCGATCTCGATGCACTTCTTAAGCTCAGCGGCGATATCGACGGCGTGCACAAGGTGCGCGTGTATGGCCGCATTGGCCAGATGGCGCTCGAATATGACGAGCGGTGTCGTGCGGGCGTGCTCGACGCCTTGGGTGCGCTCGATGCCCAGGCCATTGCCGACGCAAAGACGGGTTACGTGATGCAGCTTGAGCCGCGCAAGCACAAGCTCGTCATGGATCTTGCCACACTTATCGGCGCCCACTACGCGCGTCGCTGGTTCTTGCCGACGCCTCTGCGTGCGGTGTTTGTCGTGGCCGGTTACATGGCATTTTTGCGCGCTGCCCTCCGTGAGCTCGCGCAGCCGCGTCTGACCGTTCCTGTGCTCGACGCTTCGGCCATCGGCATTTCGTTCGTCAAACGTGACGTCGACACCGCGGGCCAGACGATGTTCCTGCTCAACGTGGGCGAGCTGCTCGAGGACTACACCCGCGCCATGAGTGAAAACGAGCTCATCAACTCGCTGCTCGATGTGCCCGACAAGGCGCAAAAGGTGGTCGGCGACACCGAGGTAAGCGTTGCCGCGACCGAGCTCGAGCCCGGCGATTTGGTCGCCGTGCGCACTGGCATGTCCATCTGCATCGACGGTGTTGTCGAGCAGGGGAGCGCCATGGTCAACCAGGCGACCCTGACCGGCGAGCCGCTGGCCGTCGAGCGCAGCGTGGGCGACGACGTGTTCGCCGGCACCGTCGTGGAAGACGGCAGCATCTTGGTGCGCGTGCGCGCCAATACGGCGCAAACCAAACTGCGCTCAATCGTCTCGCTCGTGCAGACGGCCGACTCGCTCAAGTCCGAGGGCCAGTCGCATATGGAGGACCTTGCCAACAAGATCGTCCCGTGGAACTTCCTGCTCGCGGGCCTGGTTGCGCTTACCACCCGCAGCCTTATCAAGACCTCAGCGGCGTTGATGGTCGACTACTCGTGCGCACTCAAGCTCACGGGTTCCGTTGCCGTCATGACTGCTATGAGCGATGCTGCCAAGATGGGCGTCATGGTCAAGGGTGCCAAGTACTTTGAGTCGTTTGCCAAGGCCGATACCATTGTGTTTGATAAGACCGGCACGCTCACCGAGGCGCAGCCGCGTCTTGCCTGCGTGCTGACGACCGATGGCTGGAGCGAGGATGAGATTCTGCGCCTTTCTGCTTGCTTGGAGGAGCATTTCCCCCATCCGGTAGCGCGTGCCGTGGTCAACGCTGCCCGCGAGCGCGGGCTCGAGCACCGCGAGCGCCATGCCGCCGTCGAGTACATCGTGGCGCACGGCATCGCTTCGTCCATCGAAGGGCGTCGCGCGATTATCGGCTCGGCGCACTTTGTATTCGAGGACGAGGGCGCACAGCTCGAGTCCGACATTAAGGAGCAAATCGAGTCCCAGATGCAGGGGCTGTCGCCGCTGTATCTGGCGGTCGACGGCACCGTTGTGGGCGTGCTCGGTATCGAGGACCCACTTAAGCCCGGGGTCCGCGAGGCCATCGCCGACTTGCACGCGTTGGGCGTTAAGTATGTCGTTATGCTCACGGGCGACTCGGAGCGCACGGCCGAGCGCATTGCTCGCGAGGCGGGAGTCGATGAGTTTAAGGCCGAGCTGCTGCCCGAGGACAAGTACGCGTATGTTGAGCGCATTAAGGGCGAGGGGCGTCACGTTGCCATGGTGGGCGACGGCGTCAACGATTCGCCGGCGCTCGGTTTGGCCGACGTGGGGCTGGCAATGGGCGGTGGAAGCGACATCGCCAAGGAGGTCGCCGATATCATCCTGACCGATACGGATCTCGCCGCGATCGTGCGCCTGCGCCGCATGAGTCAGGGGCTTATCGACCGTCTGACGAGTTCGTATTCCAAGGTGATGCTCACCAACTCGGCGCTGTTGGCATTGGGTATTACCGGCATGATCACTCCGCAGGCGTCGTCGCTGCTGCACAACGGCTCGACGATCGCCTACAGCCTGGGCAACGCAAAGGCTTACCTGCGTTAGCTGACGTGTTCGCCCACGTTATCTGGCCTGCGCCCAGACGGCATCGGTGTCGTCCGGGCGCAGGCCTTTTGCGTTTGAACATTTGCTAGCTTCACTATATAGTGTTGCTAGCATGGCTAGCAATTGAAGGGAGCGGGATCGACGTGGGTGCTGTTAGCGGCATGGCGCAGGTGAACGTTCGCGTAGATCGCTCGGTTAAAGAGCGCGCCGAGGAAGCGCTGCGGCTTTCGGGCAGGTCACTGCCCGAGCTCATCAAAAAGGTGGTGGCCAAGGTCGCACAGGGTGGTGGGCAGTGCGAGGAAGTGCTTGCGGCCGTCGACGACCGGCAGCAGACCGTCGCGCCCGATACTCCGTTCGCCGCGTCGTGGGCAGCGGCAGACCGGCTTTATGCAGATTTGGGCATCGCTGTGTCGCCCGTATCCGACGATCGCGGTTGGGACAAAATCTATTCCGAAGCCATGGATGAGCATTATCGCCAAAAGGGGATGATCCAGTGAGTGGGGCGCCTCTCAAGATCATGGTTGACGCCAACGTATGGGTTGATTCGTTTTGCGTCGACCATGCCGAGTCGCTTGCCGCGCGTGCGTTTATTGGGCGGGCGACGGAGACGGGGGCGTTGCTGTTCTTCCCGGTGCATATCGCTAAAGACGTGCTGTACGTTGTCCAACACGAGCTGAAGCGTAGCGTTCTTGCCAGCGGGGGAGCGCTCGACGAGGCATCTGCCCGTGCAATTGGCGATGCGGCGTTGGCGTTTGTTCGGAACATGACCGAAAACGCCACGGCCGTGGGCGCTGATGCATCCGATCTGTGGCTAGCCGACAAATATCTGACGCTCCATCGCGATTACGAGGACAACTTGGTGCTCGCCGCGTGCAAGCGCGCACAGGTCGATTACTTGGTGACCAACGATCGCAAACTGCTCGAACATGCCGATCTTGCAGCAAAGACACCTCGTCAAATGATGCCGATTCTTGTTTTGGCCGAACGCGGCGGCGCGGCTATCGGTTGACGCGAACTGTTTGCGGGCCTCTTGGACGACGATGCGCCAAGGGGCCCGCGTCTGTTATTTACAAAAGCTCGGCCTTAATGGCAGGGCTTTCTGCGAGCTGCTCGGCTGCCTTTTCGTCGGAGCTGTCGAGTGCGGCTAAGCTGCGGTAGACCCACTCGTTGACCTGGGTGTTCTTGACGCCTGCGGTCTGCATAAGGGCGCCTACCTCGCGGATTGCTGCGAGCAGATCGGCTTTGGGACCCGCGAGCTCGACCTCGATGCCGTGGTAGGCGGCCACGCCGCGGTTTTCGCTCACGTGGTCGATAAAGCCCTCGACGGTCTCAAGCTGCTGGGCAAGAGCTGCATCATCGTCAGCGTCCAGCGCGACGAGTGCGTTCGATACCGTGAGGGCGGGATGTCCGCAGGGGACAAAGCCTTCGATGACATCCATAGCTTCGGTAATGGTTGAGCCCAGGCCTGCGAGGGCATTGACGAGTTGCTGCTTGGTATCCATAACGGTCCTTTCGACGGGTCAATTTTGCTTGGCGAAAATATACGTGACGCGATCGGTAGCAAAAGTGCGAAGTGCGGAGCACATTGGGGTCTTCACAGCTCGTGCATAGAACAGCTGTCCGCTTTCAGAACGTGGTAAGATAACATTCCACAAGCGGGGCTCACCCCGCATGTTCCTTGAAAAGTCGACGGGTGTTGGGCGCTCGTGCCCAATGCCATCCAGACTTTCCCGACATTCGGGGGCGACTGGTTTCGACACGATAGCTCTGAGAGAGGAAGCAAGCCGAGGTCTCCTCGCCTCGTTAAACAGGGGTACCGTCAAATTGAATTGACAACAACTCTTCTTTTGAGCCTATGGCTCTCGCTGCTTAATTTATAGCGGCGCGTCAACCCGGTGATTTCCCCGCCACCGGTGCGACGTCATTTTAGGGGAATGCTCCTGCGCACGTAATCGGTATGGCGCAGGCTAAGACCGAACCGGTTAGGACGCCGCGAGCGTGTCGCTGCGCGCAAAGCGTCCGAGACTAAACCAGCGACTGAGCTTGGAGATGCCAATCAGGGGGCTTTCGTGGACCGGAGTTCGATTCTCCGCGCCTCCACCATACGTAACAGGCAGGTAGATATTCGTATCTACCTGCCTTTTTATTTCTAGTCCGTACCGCGGAGAATCGAACTCTGTGCAGGGCGCGGGCGTTAAGAAAACGCGTGAACGTTTTTAGCCCGCGGGCGAGGGCGGCGGCAGCCGACCGAAGCCGGTGCGGGTTCGCGAAGCGAACACGCGGATTCTCCGCGCAAAGCCTCGACCCGATATGGATGCGATGCCGATCGGGCGTCTTGCCCCGGCCTCAACCCATCAACGGATTCCCCAAACCGCGGAGAATCGAACTCTGCGCAGGGCGCGGGCGTAAAGAAAACGTCGCGGCAGCGCAGGGTGGGACGCGCTTTCCCAATGGCGGCCCAGGCGGAAAGCACGTCCCGGAATCCGCGCTCAGGCTGGGACGTAGTTTCCGGATGGCGCCTCAAGCGGAAACTGCGACCCGGAATCGAGCCGTAGAGTGGGACATGCTTTCCCAATGGCAGCTCAAGCGGAAAGTACATCCCGGAATCCTCGTTCGGAATGGGATGCAGTTTCCAAATAAATGGCTAGCGGAAAGTTCATCCCGGAATCCGCGCTCAGAACGGGACACGCTTTCCCGATGGCGGCCCAGGCGGAAAGCGTGTCCCGGAATTTGCTCTGAGAACGGGACACACTTTCCGCTTCACCTGCCGCCTCGAAAAACCCATGCGCTCGCCATCCCAAAACTGGGTAGAAGAAAGCCAAAACGCAATCGCAGGAGGTCAACATGACTGCAGAAGATAAGGCAAAGAATGCCGGCAAGGTCGCGCTCGTCCTGGAAGGCGGTAGTTTTCGCGGGCAGTTTACCGCGGGCGTGCTCGACGTTCTCATGGAGGCTGGCGTCGAGATTCCGGCAGTCTACGGTGTATCGGCCGGCGCCCTCAACGGCGTGAACTACAAGTCGCACCAGATTGGCCGTGCCAACCGCATCAACCTGGCTTTCTGCAACGACAGCCGCTTCATGGGCGCCGCATCGTTTGCGTCCACGGGCTCTATTGTGGGTTACGACTTTATCTTCAACGATGTCCAGGACCGCCTGGATCCCTTTGACAGCGAGACGTTCGACGCGAGCCCCATCGAGATGTACGCCGTCGCGACGGACATGCTGTTTGGAACCGCCACGTACCTCCCGGTCAAAAGCGCCGTGCTCGACCTCGACGCTGTGCGCGCCTCGACGTCGCTGCCGCTGGTGACGCCGCCGGTCGAGATTGACGGGCACAAATACGTCGACGGCGGCGTTGCCGATTCGGTCCCCATCGAGCATGTGCTCGAGGAGGCGGGCTTCGACCGTGCGGTCGTCATCGTCACGCAGGACCGTTCGTATGAGAAAAAGCCCTACGAGTTTTTGCCGGCCGCGCGTGCGCGTTATGCCGACTACCCCTATCTGCTCGAGGCTATCGAGACGCGCCATGACCGTTACAACATCCAGCGCATGCACCTGTGGAAGTATGAGCGCGAGGGCCGTGCGTTGGTCGTCGCTCCGCAAAAGCCGGTCGAGGTCGGCCATGTCGAGCACGATTCGGCAAAGCTTTTGGACCTGTATATCCAGGGCCGTCAGGAGGCAAAGCGCCTGCTCGCGGAAATCCAAGAGTTCGTTGAGCGCTAGCGACGGCGAACCCTCAAAAAATGACAACAGCTCAAGAGCTGGAAAATCACGACTCGTGGATGACATGTGCAGAAACTCTGGTCGGAGCCAAAATACCTGTTGACTCGTACGGCGAGCGGGGTAATATGGACGGGTTACTTGCAGAGCCCCGTGAATCTCTGTAACAACACGTACTGTACATGGAGGAGTCTAAGTGATTTCGAAATCGACTCACTACGCCAAGCAGGGCGAGGTCCAGCGCAACTGGGTTCTCGTCGACGCCGATGGTGCTGTCCTGGGCCGTCTTGCCACCCAGATCGCAATGATCCTGCGCGGTAAGAACAAGCCCCAGTTCACGCCCAACAGCGACTGCGGCGACTTCGTTGTCGTCATCAACGCCGATAAGGTCCAGCTTACCGGTAACAAGGCCGACACGAAGACCTATTATCGCCACAGCGGCTACAACGGCGGCCTCAAGGCTGAGAGCTTCCGCCAGGCTATGGAGAAGCACCCGGAGAAGGTCATCGAGCGCGCCGTTCGCGGTATGCTGCCCAAGACCACCCTCGGCCGTGCCCAGATGACCAAGCTTAAGGTCTACGCTGGTGCCGAGCATCCGCATGCTGCCCAGAACCCCACGAAGATTGAGCTGGAGGCTTAAAGATGGCTGAGAACACCGTTGTCTACCAGGGTACCGGCCGTCGTAAGAACGCCGTCGCCCGCGTCCGTCTCGTCCCCGGCACCGGCAAGGTGACCATCAACAAGCGTGACGCCGAGCAGTATTTCGGCCGTCATCAGCTCGTTGAGAACGCCCTTGCTCCCTTCAAGGTGACCGACACCGCCGGTCAGTTCGACGTTATCGCTCTGTGCGATGGCGGCGGCATTTCCGGTCAGTCCGGCGCTCTGCGCCTGGGCATCGCTCGCGCTCTTCTGAACGCTGGCGACTACCGTGCTGACCTCAAGAAGGCCGGTTTCCTTACGCGCGATGCTCGCGTGGTCGAGCGCAAGAAGTACGGCCTCAAGAAGGCCCGCCGCGCTCCCCAGTTCTCCAAGCGCTAAGGTTTTATCTCCTTTCGAGATACAATGTACAAGCGGGGCCTGCCGATTCCTCGGCGGGTCCCGCTTTTCTTTTTCGACTAGGGTGGGCGGTTGCATATCGCCTGCTAGGGAAGGAGCGATCCTATGCCCCAGAACATCTTCGGTACCGATGGCGTCCGTGGCGTCGCCAATGCCGACCTCTCGTGCGACCTCGCGTTTCGCCTGGGCCGCGCGGCGACCAAGTTTCTTGGTCCGGACATCTGCATCGGCCGTGACACGCGCCTTTCGGGCACCATGCTCGAGAGCGCTCTGACCGCCGGCATTATGGCCGAGGGCGGCCGTCCGCATTGCTGCGGCGTTATCCCCACGCCCGCCGTGGCGCTGCTCACTGTTCAAAACGAGCTCGATGGCGGCATTGTCATCTCCGCTTCGCATAATCCGCCGGAGTTCAACGGCATCAAGTTCTTTAGCCGCAAGGGCATGAAGCTTCCCGATGCTGTCGAGGAAGAGATCAGCGCCTGGGTCATGTCCGAGGAAGCCATGGCTGCCGACACGCTGCCGACTGGCGCCGGCGTGGGCCACATCATCAAGATGAAGGACGCTCGCAAGGCATACGTCGACCACGCCATCGATACGCTTGATGGCCTGAGGCTCGATGGCCTGGTCGTTGCCGTCGACTGCGGTCACGGTGCTTCCTGCCAGACCACGCCCGCCGCGCTGCAGCGCCTGGGTGCCACGGTCCATGCCATCAACACCGATTACTGCGGCACCGACATTAACGTTGAGTGCGGCTCTACGCACCTTGAGCCCCTGCGCGAGCTCGTGCTGCGCACCCATGCTGACATCGGTCTGGCCCACGACGGCGACGCCGACCGCGTGCTGTTCGTGGACAGCGAGGGCAATGAGATCGACGGTGACTACATCCTGGCTATCTGCGGTTCCGACCTCGCCGCTCGCGGCAAGCTCGCCAACTCCGAGATCGTCTCGACCGTCATGTGCAACCTTGGCTTCTCCATCGCTATGAAGGAGCAGGGCTTCGAGATGGTTCAGACCGCCGTGGGCGACCGCTACGTTCTGGAGCGCATGCTCGCGGACGGTGCCGTCATCGGCGGCGAACAGTCCGGCCACATCATCTTCCTGGAGCACAACACCACCGGTGACGGCCTGGTGACGGCTCTGCAGCTGCTGGCCGTGCTCAAGCGCACCGGTCGTACCCTCACCGATCTTGCCGGCATCATGAAGAAGTACCCGCAGGTACTCGTCAACGTGCATTCCGACAACAAGGCCGGTCTGGACGATTGCCAGCCCATCTGGGACGCCGTCGCTGCTGCCGAGAAGGAGCTTGACGGCCGCGGCCGCATTCTGGTGCGCCCGAGTGGTACCGAGCCGCTGGTCCGCGTGATGGCCGAGGCCGAGACGCACGAGCTGACCCAGCGCGTTGTCGACGACATCGTCGAGGTTGTCAAGCGCGAACTTCCCTAATGGTCAAAAACCGTTGCCAAGTGGTAAACTGATAAGGTTATTTTGGTTGATCGGTATGTCCGAGGGGGAGCATGTTCACTAAAGTCCTAAGGTCTTTTGGTATGCGTGGTCGAGTCCTTACGCTGGATGCTCCCATCTCGGGCGACGTCATTCCGCTTTCCGAGGTAAACGACCAGACGTTTGCCACTGGCCTTTTGGGCCAGGGCGTGGCGATTCAGCCCACCGGAACGCGCGTGATCGCGCCGGCTGACGCCAAGGTCGAGGCCATTTTTCCCACGGGACACGCTGTTGCGCTTAACACGGTCGATGGCTTGGACGTGCTCATCCACGTTGGTTTGGATACTGTTCAGCTCGAGGGCAAGCACTTTACCGTACATGCGCAAGTGGGCGACATCGTCCATAAGGGCGATGTACTCATTGAGTTCGATCGCGAGGCAATTGCCGCCGAGGGCTACGATGTGACGGTTCCCATCTTGGTGTGCAACTCCGTTGAGTTCTCGAGCATCAAGGGCTCCGTTGGCGTGCATGTCGAAGAGATGGACCAGCTCATCGTTGCTCGCGAGCGCTAGCAAGTGCACGTGGCCATTAGCCTACAATTCAAACACGTTTACGGAGGGCGCCCTTGAAAGAGGACGCCCTCCGTGGCAAGATGGGATTTGTCCGAAGCTAAACAGCTTTGGGTCACCGTGGACGGGCAGGGGCCTCGACGCGGCTAGACACGAGACACATACATTACGCGACCTCGCCCTGGTGGCCGCACACGTTGGTTGCGGCCGACGCGGGCCGCGGGCAAGTGCTTGTAAGGGGAGCCTTGCCTCTCTTGTACGAGAAAGGACGCGTAATGAAGATCATTAAAGCTAAAGACTACGAGGATATGAGCCGCAAGGCAGCCAATATTATCTCGGCGCAGGTTATCCTCAAGCCCGACTGTGTGCTGGGCCTTGCCACCGGCTCCACCCCGATCGGTGCCTACAAGCAGCTCGCTGCTTGGTACGAGAAGGGCGACGTCGACTTTGCCGAGGTCAGCACCTACAACCTGGACGAGTATCGCGGCCTTTCGCACGACGATCCCCAGAGCTATCACTACTTCATGCGTGAGAACTTCTTCGATCACATCAACATCGACCTTAACAACACGCATGTGCCCGATGGTTCCAACCCCGACGCCGCCGCTGCCTGCTCTGAGTACGACAAGATCGTCGCCGCCGCCGGTTACCCGGATCTGCAGCTGCTCGGCATTGGCAACAACGGCCACATCGGCTTCAACGAGCCCGATGACCACTTCTCCAAGGGCACGCACTGCGTCGACCTCACCGAGAGCACCATTCAGGCCAACAGCCGCCTGTTCGACAGCATCGACGATGTTCCCCGTCAGGCCTACACCATGGGTACCCAGACCATCATGTATGCCCGCATGATCCTGGTCGTCGCCAACGGCGAGGCCAAGGCTCAGGCCGTGCATGACATGTGCTATGGTCCGGTTACGCCCGAGTGCCCGGCTTCGATCCTGCAGCTGCACACCAACTGCGTTGTCGTTGCCGACGAGGCCGCCCTTTCGCTCTGCGAGTAGCGCGAATCCTGCAGCTCGACATAGCCTTGCCTAAGGCCTCCGCTTTGCGGGGGCCTTTTTGCTATCCCTTTCCGCCCGCTTGACCAAAATCTTGGCGCAAGCTTGACGAATGCCGGATGCCCAACAGCTTGATTCATTCCATACCAGATTCTATGCAAAAATGCCACTAGAAGGTCGTAGACGGTAGCGGGTGCTAGGCGAGTTGAATGACATGGCTGAACCTTGTTCATCTGCGTTACACTGCCGCTTAGATGGGACAAGCTGACAAGCTCATTTACCTGCTTAAAGACCGATTAGTCGGGGGATTAATAACAATCGGCCCTCGCTGTACAAAAACTTGCCGCTTGCGTACCAAAAGACAACCTAAAACACAAGGTCGCTCTATTCATAGCGCGGCTTGTATGGTCTTGCGGCTACAGTGTCCATACGGTCGAGTTGAGGAGCGGGCATGGTAAACGATTTGGGCGGTATAGACGAGCTCGAGCTGATGCCGTTGGGCGGAGGCTATATGGTGCGACGCGAACGCTTGATGAATGAGCTTATCGCCAAGGGCCGAAAGGCCGGCATCGTGGTTCTTTATGCACCCGACGGGTTTGGGAAGACCTCGGTGCTGCTGCAGTACACCCATGAGGTTAAATGCGACCCGACGCGAGGCCCCGTGCGGATTATCGAGGCGGATCGCGCCATTGGGCGCGAGGTGTTTATGCAGCTCGAGGTGGTTACCGAAGAACTCAAAGACAAACCGCACTCCCTTATCGCGATTGATAATGTGCCAAACCTCGATCAGCACGATACCGAAGACCTCATCGACAGGATTCGCGGCCTGCGCGCTATGGGGATAGGGGTCTTTATCTCCTGCCGTCCTTCAAATCGTCAGCTGATTCATGGGCTGGGCGATTCGGTAAAGATCAATGCGCAGATGCTCAAGGTGCATGCCTATGAGTATTCGGCGTGGGCATCGGCGTTTTCGATCAGCACATCGCTCGACTTTTATCAGCTCACGCAGGGCGTGCCCGAGCTCGTTTCGGCATTGCAGACGGGTCTGTATGGCCAAGGTGACGTAGCCGGTCTGCTCGAAAACGAGATTGTCAACGTATATGGCGCGGCACTTGCCGATCTGGCTTCGCTCGACAATAATGCGCTGTTTTGCGTGGCATGTCTCATGGTTTTGATGGGCGAGGGCAATATCGCAGAACTCGAGGCCTGTGGGGTGAGGCTGTCGATGGTCGACCAGTCCTATTTTGTGCGCGACTACCCGATCTTTGGCTTGGATCCCGCCGAGCGGAGTTTTACGTGTCTGGGCACGGAGGATAACGGACGCTTGCGCTTGCGTAAGTTGGTGGCCGAGGTCCGCCCCGAACTTGTTCCGAGGGCGGCCCGGATTTTGCTTAAGGCGGGCCGATGCGATGCGGCGATGGGCCTGGCGGACGCCTTTTTGGACCGTGAAGCGGTCCTTGAACTTGCTGGGCAGTATGGGGTCGATCTGGCTCTGACGGGGCACGGGGCCGATATCTGCCGAGCGGCGCTGGGCACGATCGATGCCGACGATCCGGCTCCAGAGCCAACGCCCGCCGAGGCGCTCGGCGTATATCTGGCAGCGGTCAGCGTGTCCAATACAAAGCTCGCTCGCTATATGGCATCGGTTATCGAGCGCGGGGGCGAACGGGCGGCCTGCGAAATAGACCCTGTTTCATGGAGTGTGGCCCAGACGCTGACGGCTGTTTGCTATGGGGACAACGGGCTTGGGCTCCCTACGAACCTGGCCGTGCCAGAAATCGAGACATCCCATACCGCACTCGATATGTTGTCTGCGCATATCGAGATCAAGCGATGCCTGACCGAACGGGGAGATGACGGCGGCGTTCTACAGCAGCTCAAAACGAGCAGGGCCTACGATTGCGAGCTCGACATCGTGGGGATTGTTATACGGGCCGATAGCATGCTGGTGGAGCTCTTTGACGGGTCGTTTGCGGGAACCGACGAGCGCGACGACGAGATGACGGTGGTGCGGGAGGCGCTCGACGTACGTGGGCTTAAGGCGATGGCTATCTGGGTGCGCATGGTGTTGGCGGCACGGCGGCTCCTTTCCGGCTTGCCGGTAACCGACGACGCGGCGTTCAACGAGCTCGATCGTTTTGCCGTGCGCATGCGCGACAACCAGATTCAGCTGTTTGGTCTGTTGCTAGAAGGCTGGCAGTCGCTGGCAGAGGGACGGCCGGTTAATGCAAAGTTCCGTGCGGTCCAAGTGCTCAAACTTGCCGAGGAGTCGATTGCGTACATGCGCGATAACGCATTGCTGCTGGAGCGCGCGGCATATCTGCGTAACACCTCGATGGTTTCGGTACGCGAGGAAGCGGAGTTGCTCGATATAAGCCAGACGCAGGTTGGTGGCGCAGAAGCCTGGATGGTGGCGCTGCATTTGGCCTGTGCAGGCCGAGACAGCGACCTTGCGGCCTGGATGTCCATGAATCGTGCGGGGATTCTAGAACCATCGTATCGGCTCTTTGCGCGCCTTGCCATGCATTGTCTGGGCGAGCCGGCGGCCAGGATACGCAAGAAGCTTCCCGTGCGCGAGCTGTCGCGGTACTCGCTGCGCGACGATTTGGAAGGGGAGGGCGAGCGCCTATTCCAGGCCGGCGAGGTTGAAGCCGTTGATACCATCGACCATATCGAGATTCGCATGTTTGGTGCGTTTCGCGCCGAGCGCGACGGGTTTCCCATCACGGACAAAATGTGGCGCCGCAAGAAGGCGGCGACACTTGCCGAGCGGCTTGCGCTGGGCATGGATGCGCTCGTCGATCGTGAGACGCTGGCCATGGAGCTGTGGCCCCATGCCGAGTTCAATAGCGCCCGCAACAACCTGTACTCGACGATATCGCGCTTGCGGTCGGCTTTGGGGCCGACGCCGGACGGCAAGTCGTGTGTGCTCATCCAAAATGAATGCATTGGGCTCAACGGCGACTACGTCAAGACCGATGTACGGCTGTTTGACCAGATAAGCCGCGAGGTTTTGGGAAATCGCACGGGTGCGCGCGGGCCCCATTTAGTTGAGCTGTGCCTTAAGATTGAGCAGCTTTATGCCGGACCGCTGTATGTTCCCAATGGCTGTAATCCCACCTACTTTTTGCGTATGCGACGCATTATGCAGTCAAAGTACATCGATTGCATGATTAAGGGAGCAAATGCCGCTCTAGAAGAAAACGATCTGCAGTCGGCGATTTGGCTGGCGGAGTCGGGGCTTCGGCAGGAAACGGCACGTGAGGATATGGTGCGCTGCGCCATGCACGTCTACAGTGCGGCGGGGCGGCGGCGCGATATCGTCGAGCTATACAGCGGGCATATGCACCATCTGAGGGAGCAGGTCAATGGCGTGCCCGAGCCCGAGACCCGGCGTCTATACGAGCGCTTGGTGGAGGGGCGGCTCAATCGCGTGCTGGTCGAGCGATAAAAAACGGGCGCCCGAAGTACTTGGGCACCCGTAAGCTTGCTATGTGTTGGCTCGCCGGTTTATTGGCTCTTAGACGAGCTTGATCTTCTCGATGTCCTTGCGCGAGGACTCGCGATACAGCGAGAACTTGCGGCCGATGACCTGGACGACCTCGGCGTGGCAGCGCTCAGCGAGCTCTTCGGCGGCTTCGCGGGCGGAAAGGCTGGAGCCATCGAGCACGGAGCACTTAACGAGCTCGTGCTTCTCCAGGTAGGCGACCGTCTGCTCGACGGTGCCCTCGTTGACGTCGGACTTGCCGATGATGATGGCGGGGTTGAGGTGATGGGCCATGCTGCGAAGCTGCTTGACCTGTGCTCCTGTCAGTGCCATGGGTTCTCGCTTTCTATGTATGGGGCGCCCCGCGACGGGGCCTTAATCTACGTGAGCTGTCCCACGATAGCGCAGGAACGGCGCGGTGTGGAGCGCGTTCGCCCAGTTCGCAAAGAATGCGGATGCCGAGTGAGTGGGCGGTGCGGGCTGCGAACAGGCTATGAGCTGGGCGCAGAGACCGGCTCCCATGCAATAAACGCCCAACGGACCTTACGGACGTGGTCGAGCATATAGCGCCCCTGCGGCACGCCCTTGGAGCCCGGCTCACCGGCATGGGGGTTCTCGATCATGTGCTGGGCGATGTAATCGCGCAGGCGGTCGATCTTATCCTCGTTGCCATGCTCGAGCATACGAGAAAAGTCCGCCACGCCTGCCTCAAGGCTATCGAAGGTGTCGCGACGAGGCGATTCAAAATACGTGACCTGCGGCAGCGCACCCATCTGAATAAGGATGTTAAAGGCATACACAAAGCCATTGCTGCAGGTAACGGAGGCGCCGATAGCGTTCATCAGGTGCAGATCATAGCGCGGGCTGGAGTTGGCGACCATCGTGACAGCACAACGCCGACGAGCCGTACGATCAAGCTTGGCAAGCGCGCCTTTTAGATTGGTCGTCGTAACTGACCGACTGGCAAAGGCGACATCTACCGCTTTCGCGACCGGTCCAACCAAATCCCAATCATCATCCCAAGCAAGCTCAAGCGGCGTAATGAGATCCTCGAGTCCATAGTACTCAATGCCGGCATCAAGCGTGCCCAGCATGGCAGGGGAAAAATCAGCGGCAATCACGGGATGTCCGTCTTGCGCAAGCGGAATAGCAATCGACCCAGCTCCGCACCCCATATCGAGCACCGACTCGTCGGGCTCAAGGGCCAACAGCTTTATAAAATCCCGGGCATACGGAGCAGTCTCAAGCGGCCGAAAATGCCGAGCCCGCTTATCCCACTCAAAAGAATCATCAGCCCGATGCCGAGCGGCCTGCAGACGCATCCATTCGCCATTCCAATCCGCAGAAAGCAGCTCAGAACGAGTATCCCCATCAACCACGGGCCAACCTCCTAGCAACAAAAAAGCGGCCCCTCCCAAAAGAAGAGCCGCAACCAGCATATATCAGAAAGAACCGATCCAACGCCAAACCGTCATACCAGCAGAGTAGGGCAGAAGCGAAGCGACTGCCAAAGGGATAGAACCCAACCGAGGTCCCGTTGTGCGGGAGCCCCGGGGAGGGCAAATATATAAGGTCAATCGCGAGTTCCGCACGAGCCGGAGAGCACTTAATGTGCTCTCCGTGCGAGTCAGGACTGTCCGAGCAGGCGACCTTATATATTTGCTCTCCCCGGGGCTCCTCGCCAGTCCCCCTCAGCTAGTTCTTCAGCGAGTTCAGCGGCGCCGGGAAGCGTCCACCGCGGTGGGCAAGCACGGTGCCGGCGTTGGGGTTTACCGGCATGATGGGCGCACGGCCAAACAGACCGCCGTACTCGACGCAGTCGCCCACGCCCTTGCCGATGGCAGGAATCACGCGGACGGCCGTGGTCTTGTTGTTGATGACGCCGATGGCCATCTCGTCGGCGATAATGCCGGCGATGGTCTCGACCGGGGTGTCGCCGGGGATGGCGATCATGTCCAGGCCAACGGAGCACACGCAGGTCATGGCCTCGAGCTTCTCGAGCGAAAGCGCACCGGCCTCGACGGCGGCGATCATGCCGGCGTCCTCGGACACGGGGATGAAAGCGCCGGAGAGACCGCCCACGCTGGAGCTGGCCATGACGCCGCCCTTCTTGACGGCATCGTTGAGCATGGCGAGCGCGCAGGTCGTGCCCGGGCCACCGCAGGTGCCCACGCCGATGATCTCGAGGATGCGGGCAACGGAGTCGCCGATGGCAGGCGTGGGAGCCAGCGACAGGTCGACAATGCCCTTCTCGACACCCAGACGATGGGCGGCCTCGCGGCTCATGAGCTCGCCGGCGCGGGTGATCTTAAAGGCGGTCTGCTTAATCTTCTCGGCGACTTCCATCATCGATGCGGAGTCGGGCAGCGTCTCCAGGGCTGCGGCCATAACGCCGGGGCCCGAGACGCCTACGTTGATGACGGCGTCGGCCTCGCCACCGCCGTGGACGGCGCCCGCCATAAACGGGGAGTCCTCGACCATATTGGCAAAGCAGACAAACTTGGAAGCGCCGACGGAGTCCTGGTCGGCCGTGAGCTTAGCGGCGTCGATGATGGTCTGCGCAGCCATGAGTACGGCGTCCATGTTGATGCCGGCACGCAGACTGGCGACGTTGACGCTGGAGCAGACGCGGCTCGTGGTGGCGAGCGCCTGCGGGATGGACTGGATGACGCGGCGGTCGGCGTCGCCGATGCCCTTCTGGACGAGTGCGGAGAAGCCGCCCAGGTAATCGATGCCGAGCGTCTCGGCCGCGCGGTCGAGGGCATGCGCGATGGGGGTGAGGTCCTCATCCTTGCAGCACGCGGCGATCTGCGCCACCGGGGTGACGGAAACGCGCTTGTTGACGATGGGGATACCGTACTCGCGCTCGAGGTTCTCGGCGGTCTCGACCAGATGCTCAGCCGTGTGCGTCACGTGGTCGTAGATTTTCGTGCACATGCGGTCGAGGTTCTCGTCGCCGCAACCCATGAGCGAAACACCCATGGTGATGGTCCTGATGTCGAGGTTCTGTTCCTCAACCATGCCGCGGGTTTCCGCGATTTCTGCGGGCGTGATCGCCATCCTTGCGCTCCTATCTGCCAAAACGAGCATAGTCTTATCTATTCTAACGTGCCGCACGTGCCAAGTGGCGCGTGCGGCACGTTTTGGTGCTCGGTTGTTTCCGTTGTGTTACTGCCCAAAGACCTCTTCGGCAATACGAGCGCTTTCGGCGGCGTCCTTGGCGTAGTAGTCCGCGCCGATTTGCTTGGCGTATTCGGGGGTGAGTACGGCACCGCCTACGATGATCTTGACGCCCGGCACCTCGGCATGGAGCAGCTTGATGGTCTCCTCCATGGCGACGACCGTGGTAGTCATAAGCGCCGAGAGGCCGACGAGTTTGATATCGCGCTCCTTGACGGTCTTGAGCACCTCTTGCGGATCGACGTCGCGGCCCAGGTCAAAGACGGTGTAGCCGTAGTTGTCGAGCAGCATTTTGACGATGTTCTTGCCAATATCGTGGATGTCGCCCTTGACGGTGGCCACGCAGATCTTGCCCTTGTCGGCAATCTCGCCGGCGGGCATCAGGCGTTTGATGGTGTCGAAGCCCACGCGTGCGGCCTCGGCCGAGGCCATGAGCTGCGGCAAGAAGAACTTGCCCTGGTCAAAGAGGACGCCAACCTCGTCGAGGGCGGGGATAAAGTGATTGTTGATGAGGTCCATGGCGTCGTGGTCTGCCAGCAGACGCTCGGTCTCGGCAGCGATCTCGCCTTTGCGGCCCGAGACGACCATGCGACGAATCGGGTCGTCGTTGCCGTCGGTGCCGGCGGTGCCAGCAGCGGGCACGGCATCACTCGATGCGGCCTGAGCTGCTGCCGGGTTTGCGGCGATCTTATACGGATCGGTCCAGCCGGCGTAGCGCTCGATGTATCCGGTCGAGCCCTCGTCCTCAACGCTCAGGACGCGATAGCTGTAGACGGTATCCATAAAGCGCTTGGAGCCCGGGTTCATGATGGGGGCGTCCAGGCCCGCGCCGAAGGCGGCGGCCAAAAAGACCGAACCCAGCAGCGGGCGGGCAGGCAGGCCAAAGCTGATGTTCGACACGCCGAGCGCGCATTTGACGCCCAGACGCTCCTTGCACAGGGACATGGCGCGCAGGATCTGCTCGGCCTGGCGTTGATTGGTCGAGGCGGTCATAACCAGGCAGTCGATGAGGATGCGGTCCGGTCCGATGCCGTAGCGGGCAGCCTCGGCAACGATGCGCTCGGCGATGGCGAAGCGAGCCTCGGCGGTATCGGGGATGCCGCCTTCGTCGAGCGTAAGGCCGACAACGTTGGTGCCGTAGTGGGCGACCAGCGGAAAGATCTCATCCATGATCTGCTGCTTGCCATTGACCGAGTTGATGATGGGCTTGCCGGCGTAGCGGCGCACGGCGGCCTCGACGGCTGCGGGGTCGGTGGAGTCGATCTGCAGCGGCAGCAGCGTGGAGCCCTGGAGCTGTTCGGTCGCCTGTTGGATGATCTTGACCTCGTCGATCTCGGGCAGGCCCACGTTGACGTCCAGAATGTCGGCGCCCTGTTCCTGCTGGCTAATGCCCTGGCTCACGACGTAGTCCAGGTCGCCGTCGCGCAGGGCCTGCTGCAGGCGCTTTTTGCCGGTGGGATTGATGCGCTCGCCGATGACGGCGATCTTGTGGCCGTCGCAGGGAAGGTCCACGACCGTTTGGGCGCTCGTGACCGACATACTGGGCTTGCGGTGGCGCGGGCTGGGCGTGTGGTTATCGATAAGCGTGCGCAAGGCCGCCATGTGCGCCGGCGTGGTGCCGCAGCAACCGCCCACGACGCTCACGCCGTCGGCGATCATGCCGGCGACGGCCTCGGCGTATTCGGGGGCTTGGATATCGAAGACGGTGTTGCCGTCGTCGTCCACATGGGGCAGTCCCGCGTTGGCCTGCACCATAATGGGCTTGTCGGTAACGGTGAGCATACGTGCGGCGAGTCCCCGGAGCTCGGCCGGTCCTTGGCTGCAGTTGATGCCCAAAACGTCGGCGCCGATGGCGTCGAGCGTGATGGCGGCCACCTCGGGACTCGTGCCCAGGAAGGTGCGACCGTCTTCCTCAAAGGTCATGGTGGCAAAGACGGGCAGGTCGGAGTTCTCGCGGCAGGCGAGGACGGCAGCCTTGATCTCGGCAAGGTCGGTCATAGTCTCGATAATAAAGAGGTCCACACCCGCGGCGACGCCGGCGCGCACTTCCTCGGCAAAGAGGTCGTAGGCCTCGTCGAAGCTCAGAGTACCCAGGGGGCGAAGCAGCGCGCCGATGGGGCCGATATCGCCGGCGACGTAGCGGGCGCCGGCCTCGCGGGCGCAGGTGACGGCCGCGGCAAAGACGTCTGCCACGGTGGCAGCGCCGTCGAGCTTGTGGGCGTTGGCGCCAAAGGTGTTGGCGGTAATCACGTCGCAGCCGGCCTCGACGTACTGGCGCTGAATGTCGGTAATGACCGGGGGCTCCTCAAAGTTGAGCAGCTCGGGCAGGGCGCCCGCCTTCATGCCAGCGGCCTGCAACATGGTACCCATGCCGCCGTCGAACAGCAAGTGCCCCGTGCCCTCGATGGCGGCGCGCAGGCGATCGTCCTTAATGCGCAGATCGTCGATCGTGCGCGTCTTGTACGTGGCACCGTTGCGACGTGCGGCATCAACGGGTGCCGCCAATGCAGTGCCGTCAGAATCATGAGTGATAAGCGGAGTAAACATCGAGGGCTCCTAATGGCTGGAATAGCAGGTGGTGTGGGCGGCGCGGAAGCGGCAGTTCTCGCGCATGCGGCAGATATTGCAGGTGGGGCGGGTCTGGGCGTCGTGGACCTCGCCGTCGAACAGGCCGATCACCGCGGTCACGCTTTTGGTGGGCATGAGCAGACTGGTGGGCGTGACGGTAAGCCCGATGAGCCGCGTGGCGTTGAGCGCATTGACGATCGAGCGCTGGGCCGAGAGCGGGCAGTCGCCGTAGCCGGGACTAAAGCGCCAGTTGCCGGCGAGCCCATGAACGGCGGCGTCCGTCTTGACCTGCTGGTCCATTTGCTCAACGGCGGCTTCCACGTAAGCGGAGCACGCGGCGTCGAGCACGGCGCCCTCCAGGGGATGTTGGGCTCCCGTGGTGCGCAGACGGCGCTCAGCATCCATGCCGAGGGTGCATGCCATGAGTGCGGCAAAGCGGGCGTCCTTAAGATGACGATAGATATCGCGACCGCGCAGCTCAACGTTGGTGCCGACCAGGCGGATGCAAGGCTCGCCCTGTTCGTCGACGCCCGTGGCATCGATGGCAAATACGCGGCGCACGCCACGGGGCTCAATGTCCAGTTCCAGACGTTCAACGACAAGCTCAATACGTCGTGACAGTTCGGGCTCAATCTGCTGGCCGCCGTAACCCAGATACCGCAGCATCTCGGCACGGTCGACACGGGGATGGTGCGCAGCATCGACACGGTAAAGCGCCGGCGACGCAAGGTCGGCCGGCACTTCGATAGCGGTTGTATCGATGTGCGGTTTTTCCATTACCCCAGGCGCTCCATAATGGTCGCGGCGATCGCAGGACGGTTCATAGTGTACAGGTGCAGGCCGTCGGCGCCGTGCTCCTTGAGGTCGCAAAGCTGGCGGGCTGCATAATCTACACCAGCTGCCTGCAGGCTCTCGGGGTCATTCTCGTACTTGGCGAGAATCTTGATGACGGGGGAGGGCAGCGACGCGCCGCACATAAAGACCATGCGGCTGATCTGCGACTTGCCCATAAACGGCATGATGCCCGCGGTAATGGGCACGGTGATGCCGACCTTGTCGGCAAGCTCGCGAAAACGGTAGAAGCACTCGTTATCAAAGAAGAGCTGCGTCACAAAGAAGCTCGCGCCGGCGTCCTGTTTTTGCTTGAGGTGTTCGACCGAGAGGTTGAGATCCTCACAGGCAATGTGGCCCTCGGGGTAGGCTGCGGCGCCCACGCAAAAGCCGGCGTCGACGAGCTCGGGGATGAGGTCGCGGGCGTAGGCGTAGTCCGAGGCGGGCTTGTCGTCCTCGGTCGCGCCGGCGGGGAGATCGCCGCGCAGGGCCAGGATGTTTTCCACGCCGGCGGTGCGATGCTCGTCGATCTTGGCGGCGATATCGGCATGCGAGCGGCCCACGCAGGTAAGGTGTGCCACCGAGGGCGTGTCGAATTCGCTCGAAATCATATGCGCGATGGGGGCGGTGGTGGCACCGTTGCCCGAGCCGCCGGCCGAGCAGGTGACCGAGACAAAGCTCGGCGAAAGCTTGCACAGATTGCCTGCCACTTCGCGAGCCGTGTCGAGGGTGAGCTCGCCCTTGGGCGGGAACATCTCAAACGAAACGGGCGCGGTGCCCTGGGATGCTGCCTGCTTAAAAACCTCGTCGACGCGCATATCGTGCTCCTCTAGATACGTAATAGTGTGATGTGTTGTAAGGATTCTACAGCACCACTGTGCCACGGTGGAGTTTCACTCGCTATTTGAGGATACCAATCAAAGATGCCTTGCTATCGGCTTTCTCTATAACAGAGCGGCTA
>CABQLK010000024.1 GCA_902465015.1 uncultured Collinsella sp. | reverse complement strand
ACCGGCTATTACCACGTCTATGACCGCGGGAACTCCAAACAGATTATTTTTGAAGATGACTCCGACCGCTATCGTTTCCTATCGGACATCTCGGACAGGTTTGCGCGCCATGAAGTGGCGGTGTTGGCTTGGTGCCTCATGGATAACCACTTCCATTTGATGGTTGATGATCCGCTGGACAATCTTTCAAAGGCAATGCAGTGTGCACTGACGGCATATGCCAAGTATTTCAATCGGAAAACGGGGAGAACGGGGCATCTGTTTGACAATCGCTATTCGCGGGTCGCAGTTGAGTCGGACACGCAGGCGGTGCAGCTGCTCGATTATATCCATCTCAATCCCGTGAAAGGTGCGGTTGACTCGCTCGAGGCATACCGCTGGTCAAGCTACAAGGCATATCAGCTGGGCTACGATCCCTTTGACATCTGTGATGCGGCCCCAATGCTCGATATTGTCGGAGGCTCCCGTTGCTATTGCGAGCATCTTGAGGAAGTTGCCGGGCGCATCTGGTCGGTGGAGGTTCTTCCACGTCGGCGGATCCCCGATGAGGATGCTCTTTCCGTTGCGCGCGAAGTCCTGCCGAGTATAGATCCTGCGCTGCTCAAGGCCCTGCCGCGGCCCGATCGCGATGCCTGTCTGCTGAGGCTCAGGCGGGCGCATCTCACGGTCAAGCAAATTGCCCGTATCACCGGTATCGGCGCTACAAGCGTGACCAAGGCCACCACAGGCTGGAATGAGGCGGCGTGAGGCAAGGGGCGAACCGCTGCCGGCATGCATCATGTCTGTCCCCAATGCGTGAAAACACTCATGAAAGTCTGTCCCCAATGCGTGCAAAAAGGCGCCCTCCGTAGGGGAGGGCGCCTTTGGTAAGTTCTATGTGAACGCGAGGTCTTTGACCCGGAGAGTCCGAGGTACTTGTTGGTAAGACCTTATTTAGGAGCGCGCAACCTTGCCGGACTTGAGGCAGGTGGAGCAAACGTTCATCTTGCGACGGTGACCATCGACGACGACGTAGACGCGCTGGATGTTGGGGCGGAACTTACGGTTGGTGACGCGGTGAGAGTGGCTGATGGAGCGACCGGCAACGGGGTGCTTACCGCAAACTTCGCAAACTTTGGACATAACTGACCCTCCTTGGGCGACAAACGAACATGTCGCGTTAACAAACAAGCCTGAACTATAGCACAGAAGCATGTCTCTGTGCGCAATCTACACAGAGATATTTCTCTTTTGGCGATAGTGCCCACGCCACGGCCCTGGACGTAGATCCGATTTGCGTGCAGCAGAGGGGATTATGCCAGCTCGCAACAAGGTTTTCAAGCGCGTCCCACAAATATATATAGGTTTATGGAGCGATTTCCTCCGTTTACGGATTGACTCGTATTAATGCTCGCAATTGAGTCCGAGGTTGGCTACACTATGCCTTGACCATTAAAGGGGTACGAGATACCCACATGGAATTACATAGCTGTCAATAAGCAGTACTTCCTGTGGGTGTCTGGTCCGCTTTGAGCGGTCGGGCATCTATTTTTTTGACTGTGTCAGCAGTCAAGACATGTGAGGAAGGAGATCGATGGGCACGACTTCCCCCAAGGCGGTCATCATGGACGAGACCGCCGTCAACCGAGCTATGACCCGCATCGCGCACGAGATTCTCGAGCGCAACGAGGGCTGTGAAGACCTCGCTCTGGTCGGCATCGTCACGCGCGGTGACCTTCTGGCAAAGAAGCTCGCCGAGGCGATCAAGGAGATCGAGGGTGTCGACGTTCCGCTCGGCAGCCTGGACATCAGCTTCTATCGCGATGACTATGCGACCAATTTCGCTCCCGCGATCCACGCTACCAACATTCCCTTCAGCGTCGACGGCAAGCGCGTCGTGCTGGTGGACGACATCCTGTACACGGGTCGTACCATCCGCGCCGCTCTGGACGCCGTTATGGACCTGGGCCGTCCGAACCGTATCGAGCTGGCAGTTCTCGTTGACCGCGGTCACCGCGAGCTCCCTATCTCGCCGGACTTTGTCGGCAAGAACGTTCCCTCGTCGCACGAGGAGAACGTGCACCTATATATGAAGGAAGTCGACGGCCGTACCGCTGTCGAGATCAACGACGTCGCGCCGGGTTCCCACGTGGGCTCCGCGCCGCTGGGAGGTGAGTAGTACCGTGGCGTTCAACCATAAGCACCTGATTGACATTACCGAGTACTCCGAAGAGGACATCAAGCTCATCCTCGAGACCGCCAAGGCGTTCTCCGAGGTCAACGAGCGTGCCATCAAGAAGGTCCCCACGCTCAAGGGCAAGACCATCGTCAACATGTTCAACGAGCCCTCGACGCGTACCCGCAGCTCCTTCGAGCTCGCCGAGAAGCGTCTTTCGGCCGACAGCCTCAATTTCGGCGGCTCCTCGACCTCCACGGTCAAGGGCGAGAGCCTCGTCGATACCGTCGAGACCCTCAACGCCTACAAGATTGACTGCATTGTCGTGCGCGACAAGCATGCTGGTGCTCCCTACATCGTCACGCAGAATTCGCCCGCGAGTGTTATCTGCGCCGGTGACGGTAAGCATAACCACCCCACGCAGGCTCTGCTCGACCTGTACACCATCTGGGAGCACAAGGGTGACTTCCACGGTCTGAAGGTCGCCGTCGTCGGCGACATCTCCCACTCCCGCGTTTGCGGCTCGCTGATCCCCGCGTTGAAGATCATGGGCTGCGAGACCTACGCCGTCGCCCCCGGCACGCTGCTGCCGCCGGCGCCCGAGGTTCTGGGCTGCGACCACGTGACGAGCGACCTCGATTCCGTCCTGCCCGAGCTGGACGTCGTCTACATGCTGCGCGTACAGCAGGAGCGCCTCGAGGGTGCCCCGTTCCCCACGATTCGCGAGTACCATAAGCTCTTCGGCCTGACCAAGGACCGTGAGAAGCTCATGAAGCCCGACGCGATCATTTGTCACCCGGGCCCCATCAACCGCGGTGTCGAGTTCGACTCCTATATGGCCGACCACCCGCAACGCTCCGTCATCCTGGAGCAGGTCTACGCCGGTATCTGCGTGCGTATGGCTATCCTGTATCTGCTGCTTGGAGGTGCCGATAATGGCCTTGCTTCTTAAGAATGCCCACGTCGTCGACCCGTCCGTCGAGATTGACGGTGTCGTTGACGTCCTGATCGACGGCGACAAGATCGCCGAGGTCGGCGAGAACCTCGCCGCCGAGGGAGCCGAGGTCCGCGACCTTTCCGGTAAGTACCTCGTCCCCGGCCTGGTGGACATGCATGTCCACCTGCGCGAGCCCGGCTACGAGGTCAAAGAGGACATCGAGAGCGGCACCCGCGCGGCTGCCAAGGGCGGCTTCACCGGCGTGTGCGCCATGCCCAACACCGACCCCGTTACCGATAACGGCACCGTCGTTGAGTTCGTCAAGTCCCGCGCTGCCGAGGTCGGCCACTGCCGCGTCTATCCTTCTGGCGCCATGACCCGCGGTCTTAAGGGCGAGGCTATGTCCGAGATGGGCGATATGGTTGCCCACGGCGCCGTCGCCTTCACCGACGACGGTCGCGGTGTGCAGGGTGCAGGCATGCTCCGTCGCTGCATGGACTACGGCAAGATGTTCGGCAAGGTCTTTATGAGCCATTGCCAGGACGAGGACCTGGTCGGACACGGCCAGATCAACGAGGGCAAGGTCTCTACCCGTCTGGCCCTCGAGGGCTGGCCGGCGGCAGGCGAGGAGCTGCAGATCGCCCGCGATATCGAGATCGCCAAGCTGACCGGCGCCAAGCTGCATATCCAGCACATCTCCACCGCCCATGGCCTGGAGCTCGTGCGTGCCGGTAAGGCGGCTGGCGTGCAGGTCACCTGCGAGGCCACCCCGCACCACATGTTCCTGACCGAGAACGACCTGGACGAGACCTACAACACCTCGCTCAAGGTCAACCCGCCGCTGCGCACCGACGAGGATGCCGAGGCTATCCGTCAAGGCGTCATCGACGGTACCGTCGATGTCATCGTCACCGACCACGCCCCCCACACTCCGTGGGAGAAGGCCCGTGAGTTCGAGCTTGCGCCCTTCGGCATGATCGGCCTCGAGACCTCGCTGGCGCTCGTGCTCACCGAGCTGGTTAACACGGGCAAGATGAGCATGGCCCGCATGGTCGAGCTCATGGCCATCAAGCCGCGTGAGATCTTGGGTCTGGACCAGGTTCAGGTCAAGGCGGGCTCCGTTGCCGACCTGACCGTGTTCGACGCGTCCGCCACCTGGACGGTCGGCGAGGACGGTTACGAGTCGCGCGCCGAGAACTCCGGTTTTGCCGGCCGCACGCTCACCGGTCGTGCCACCGATGTGTTTGTCGGCGGTAAGCAGACGCTTGCTGACGGCTGCATCTGCTAGCATAGCCTTATCGCTTTTGTGCGCGGCGCCCTTGCGGTGCCGCGCTTTCTGTTCGCCTGAACCATGCAATCGCATGGGGGATTGGAGCGTCTATGCCCACACCTTCCACTGCACGCATGCACGACTTCGAGGTCGTCTCGAACCGGGAGATCGCCGACGGCATCTTCTCGATCGTTATCTCGGCCCCCAAGCTTGCACGTGCGCTCAAGCCCGGTCAGTTCGTGAATATCGCCGTGCCGGGCGATGCTTCCTCGTTGCTTCGCGTGCCCCTGAGCTTCTATCGCGCCGACGCCGAGGCCGGCACCGTCGAGCTGTGGTATGCCGTTGTGGGCGATGATACCCGTCGTCTGTCGCAGATGGCCCCTGGCTCCACCTCCAACTTGCTGGGCCCTGGCGGCCGCGGCTGGATCGTGCCCGAGGGTACCAGGAAGGCACTGCTCGTCGCCGGCGGCATTGGCGTTCCGCCCGTGCTCTGCCTGGCTGAGATGCTTGCCGAGCAGGATGTGGACGTTGACGTTTGCCTGGGCTTTGGCACCGCGTCCAAGGCCGTGGGCGTCGATGAGTTCCGCGCGCTGGGAGCTACGGTCAACGTATGCACCGACGACGGCTCGTTGGGCACGCACGGCTTCTGCACCGATCCTGCCGCCGAGCTGCTCGGCGAGGGCGGTTACGACTACGTCGCCAGCTGTGGTCCCGCCGTCATGATGAAGAAGGTCGCCGCCGCTGCCGCCGAGGCCGGCGCGTACTGCGAGGTGTCGCTCGAGCGCATGATGAGCTGTGGCTTTGGCGCCTGCAACACCTGCAATGTCGAGACGGTCGACGGTATGAAGGGCGCCTGCATGTGCGGCCCCGTGTTTGATGCTTCCAAGGTGGTGGTCTTCTAGTGGGTAACGTGAACATGGCCGTCGATTTCGGCGGCGTCAAGATGCAGAACCCCATCAACACCGCAGCCGGTACCTTTGGCTACGGATGGCAGTTCCAGAACTTCTTTGATGTCTCCCAGCTGGGCGCCATCACCACCAAGGGTTGTGCTGCCGAGCCCTGGCCCGGCAACCCCGCGCCCCGCATGGCCGAGATCCCGGGCGGCATGATCAACTCCGTGGGCCTTCAGAACCCCGGCGTGGCTGCCTTTGCCCGTGAGTCCGGCCCGTGGCTCGAGCAGCTTTCCAAGGACGGTTGCCAGGTCATTTGCCAGGTTGCCGGCCACTCCGTTGACGAGTTTGTCCGCGCGCTCGAGATGTATGTCGAGCTGTGCCCCTGGGCTGCCGGTTACGAGATCAACGTGAGCTGCCCCAATATTGCCGCCGGCGGTGCCGCCATGGGCTCCTCGCCCGAGGGCGCCTCTGCCGTTATGGCTGCCTGCCGCAAGGTGACCGATAAGCCGCTGTCCGTCAAGATGGCTCCGGTTAACGTCGCCGAGATTGCCAAGGCTCTCGAAGCCGCGGGTGCCGACGGCCTTTCGGTCATCAACTCCATCCAGGGCATGGCCATCGACGTTCATACCCGTAAGTCCCGTGTGGCCAAGCCCAAGGGCGGCCTTTCGGGCCCGCTGTGCCACCACATCGCCGTTCGCATGGTCTGGGAGGTTGCTCAGGCCGTCGATATCCCCATCAACGGTGTCGGCGGCGTCATGACGGGCGAAGATGCGGCCGAGTTTATCCTGGCTGGCGCCACCTGCGTGTCGGTCGGCATGGCCAACTTTGTCGATCCGTGCGCCTCGATTAAGATTGCGCACGAGCTCGAGGCTTGGGCGGAGTCCCAGGGCGTGAAGGACATCAACGAGCTGGTAGGTGCTTTCGAATGCTAGAGACCGATGCCCGCGACCGCGTTATCGTTGCCCTCGACTGCGACCGTGAGCGTGCGCTTGAGCTCGCCCATGAACTTTCTGGTCATGCTGCTTGGCTCAAGGTGGGCATGACGCTCTATTACGCTGAGGGCCCCGAGATCGTCAAGACGTTCAAGGACCTGGGCTTTAACGTCTTCCTCGACCTCAAGTTCCATGACATTCCGCATCAGGTGCGCGGTGCCGCCCGTTCCGCCTCGCTTGCCGGTGCCGACCTGCTTTCGGTCCACGGTCTGGGCTCGGGCGCTATGCTCGCTGCCTGCCGCGAGGGTGCCGAGGAGGCTCGCGAGGACCGCGCCAAGCTCGTTGCCATTACCGTGCTCACGAGCATGAACCAGGATGCCTTGAGCGAGATCGGTGTCGAGTCGCCCGTGGCCGAGGAGGCCGCTCGCCTGGCAAAGCTCGCTCAGGCTAACGGCATCGACGGCATCGTGTGCTCGCCGATGGAGGCCCACGATATGCGTGAGCTGCTGGGCCCCGATGCCCTCATTGTGACTCCGGGCGTGCGTCCGGTGGGTGCCGCCCTGGGCGATCAATCCCGCGTGGCGACGCCTTCCCAGGCTATCGAGCGCGGTGCGAGCCACATCGTGGTGGGCCGACCCATCACCGGTGCCGACGACCCGGTTGCCGCATTTGACGCTATCGTTGCCGAGCTGGTCGAAAACGTCGCCTAAAAGATTCCCTCAAGTCACCACTTTTGGGTCTCATTAGCACAAATTAGCCCCTGTGCCTGCGAAAACTTTGCCATCCTTTGTGTGGAATCACAGGTCAGGGGCTTAACTTTGACCTCCGTATATTGCACTTTTCGAAGGTATCGTCTAACCTATGGTGCCGTCGATTGGGCATTTAGTGCGTTTGACGTGCTAAAATGCCAATTATTGCATCAGATATAACCCAACTATTTGGAGGTTCGAATGGCACTCCCTCAGCTTACCGACGAGCAGCGCAAGCAGGCTCTTGAGAAGGCTGCCGCCGCACGTCACGCCCGCGCTGAGCTTCGCGAGCAGATCAAGAAGGGCGAGAAGTCCCTCGAGTCCGTGCTCAACTCCGATGACCCCATCGCTTCCCGCATGAAGGTTTCCACCCTCATCGAGTCTCTCCCCGGTTATGGCAAGGCCAAGGCCGCCAAGATCATGGAGGAGCTCGGCATCTCCGCTACCCGTCGCGTTCAGGGCCTCGGCGTCCGCCAGCGCGAGCAGCTCCTCGAGCAGCTGACCAAATAAGTGAGCGCTCAGGAATCAAAGCTCTTTGTGATTTCTGGACCGTCAGGTGCAGGCAAGGGCACGCTCGTCACTCGTGTGCGCGAGCGTCGCTCGAACCTGGGCCTGACGGTTTCGGCTACCACGCGAGCACCACGCAAAGGTGAGGTCGACGGCGTTAACTACTTTTTCCTGACGCGCGAGGAGTTCGACCGCCGCGTGGCAAACGGTGAGTTTGTTGAGTGGGCCGAGGTCCACGGTAACTGCTACGGCACCTTGGTGAGCGAGGTCACATCCAAGCTTGCCTCTGGTTCGTCTCTAATCTTGGAGATCGATGTCCAGGGTGCCTTGCAGGTCAAGGAACGTTTCCCCGAGGCCGTGTTGATTTTTATCAAGCCGCCTTCGCTCGAGGTGCTTCGCGATCGCCTGGTCGGTCGCGGTACCGAGACGCCCGAGACGATCGAGTTGCGTATGGCAAACGCCGCCCATGAACTTGCCCTTGCCGACCGCTACGACGACGTCGTGGTGAATGACGATCTCGACCGCGCGACCGATGAGCTCGTTCGCGTTCTCGATATGCATGAAAGGATCTGAGGTCCGTGTCCGTTGTAAAGCCTTGCATTGACGATCTTCTGGAGAAGACCGATCACAACCGCTTCTTGCTCGCCTCGCTTGCCTCCAAGCGCGCCTGCGACATCAATAGCATGCTGCGTGGCCAGCACAACCGCGTGCTTGCCGTCCAGGATGTCGATGACATCACCATCGGGCTTTCCGGTGCCGATACCATCTCGATGGCTATGGACGAGATTGTCGACGGCGACATCTCTTACGACGAGGCCCGTTACGAGAAGGCGCTCGGCCACAAGGTTGCTGAAGCCTAAATGGCGGCTCGCGTCTGCCTGGTCCACTATCACGAGGTTGGACTGAAGGGTAAGAACCGCGCACATTTTGAGCATATCCTCATGGATAACATCAAGGCGGCCTTGGCCGCCTTTTCCGTGAATGCCGTGTCTCGAATTTCCGGTTATATCCTCGTGACCTTTAACGAGCATCAGGCCGACGAGGCGGCGCGTGTCATTCGCACCGTTCCCGGCGTTGCTCGCGTGTCTTTGGCGTATCACACCAATCGCGACCCTCAGGAGTACTGTGCCGCCGCCGTGAAGGCGCTGCGCGAGTTTGGTTCCTTCGATTCGTTTAAGGTGCACGCCAAGCGCTCCAATACCGACTATGAGCTCACCTCGATTGACATCAATCGTCAGGTGGGCGAGGTGCTGTGCGAGGCCTTCCCCGATAAAAAGGTTCAAATGCACGACCCCGATGCGATGGTGCACGTACTGGTGGTCCAGGGTAGCGTTTATGTGTACGCGCGCTCCGAGCGCGGCGTGGGCGGTCTGCCGGTGGGTTCTGCCGGCAAGGTCGTGACGCTGCTGTCGTCGGGTATCGATTCTCCGGTGGCGACCTGGATGCTCGCGCGTCGCGGCGCGGTGTGCGTGCCGGTACATTTCTCTGGTCGTCCGCAGACGCCCGATACGAGCGAGTATTTGGTGCAGGACATCATCCGTGCGCTTGAGCCGGGTGTCCAGATCGGCCGCCTGTACGTGGTGCCGTTTGGCGACTGCCAGCGTGAGATTTCGGTCGCCTGTCCCAGCAATCTGCGCGTGATCATGTATCGCCGCATTATGTATTCGGTTGCCGAGCGCATTGCACACATCGAGGGCGCCAAGGCCATCGTTACGGGCGAATCGCTTGGGCAGGTTGCCTCCCAAACGCTTGAGAACATCATGGCCGTCAACGAGGCCGTGAAGATCCCCATGTTCCGCCCTCTCATCGGTTCGGACAAGCAGGAGATCATCGCGCGCGCCGAGGAGATCGGTACGTTCGATATCTCGACTGAGGCCGCTCCCGACTGCTGCACGCTGTTTATGCCGCGCCGTCCCGAGACGCACGCTAAACTCGATGCCGTGCATGAGGCCTGGGAGTTGTTCGATCACGAGGAGATGATCGAGCGCCTGCTCAAGCAGACCGAGTACATCGACTTCGAGAGCAACACGTATAAGGCCCCTAAGACCTTAAAACGCAAACATTCGGAGCTTGCTCCGCGTGAGATTTACCAAGATCACGACTAATTTTGTGCATAGACCGACGATGCGCCTGCATCGTCGGTCTTTTGCTATCTGGACATTTTGCGGCTAAGTGTTCATTTGCTGACGTGTGCCTGAATAAATGGACAGATTTGTGCAAGGTTTTGGTCGGTTTTTGGTTTGACCGCTAAAACCGGTTTTGGAGCGTGGCTGTTGCAGGGCTTTTTTCCTGACACGATGGTGTTGGGAGGTTTTGCTATGGCGCAGCGCGAACAACACGAACGGGTCAAAAAGATGGACCGCTGGGCGGACAAGCTGTTCGGTCATAAGGCAGTGGTGATGGCGATACTGGTCGTCATTGCGATGGCGAGCGGCTTGGCGATGGCGAACCTTGGCGGCGGTACCGGCGGCGTGTCGTTTGAGCGCACTGACGGTTCAGGCTCGTTGGTGGAGCCGGGATCCGGCGATGCCTCGAGCGGAAAGACATCCGAAGGCTCTTCGCCTAAGGCTTCTGCCGCGGCAGAGGTTTATGTCGATGTTGATGGCGCCGTTGTGTCGCCCGGTGTATATCGCCTCAAGGACGGCGCGCGGGTGGCTCAGGCGATTGATGCCGCCGGCGGGCTGGCACCCGAGGCAGACGTTACGGGGCTCAATCGGGCATCTAAGGTCGTCGATGGGCAGAAGATTCACGTTCCAACGGTGGGGGAGCAGCAGGCGTCCATTGCGGAAGCCGGTGTTGATGGTGGGGCTTCCGCATCATCGGGTGTGAGTGGCGCAACAGGCCTAGTAAATATCAATACGGCAAGCGCGGCAGAGCTACAGACGCTCTCGGGCATCGGTCCCTCCATGGCCCAGTCGATTATCGATGAGCGGACAAAGAACGGTGCCTTTGCCTCGGTTGACGATCTGATGCGTGTGTCGGGAATCGGCGAGAAGAAGCTTGCCAAAATCAAAGATTGCATCTGCGTATGAGTGCGACCGAGCACGAACATGTGATGCCTCCGCGGCCCCTGATACCGTGGACGATGGCCCTGTGTGCCGGCATGTGCATGAGCTGCGCCTTGGTGCTCAACGTGGCCGCTGATGTGCTGCTGAGGGAGCAGGCGCCGGCGGTCGGGCTGCTATGGGCCATTCCCGTTGCGGCGGCGGTATTCGTTGTGCTGGCTCAATTTTGTGCGCCGCTTGCTCCTTGGAAGCGGTGGCTGTATGCCGCGTCCATCGGTCTCGTGGCGGGAGCGGTCGTCTCGGCGTGGTGGGCTGCGGGCGCGCTCAGCGCCTCGAAGGCGCTCGACGGTCGAGCGGCAAGCGGCTTCGAGTTTGTCGTGCAGGGCGATCCATCCATAAACGACGACGTGTATTCCTATACCTGCGAGGCACGTGCGGACGGTAAGAACTTGGCAACGGTTCGCCTATCGTGCGACCTCGAGCTCAAGGTCGGGGCGCACGTGCGTGTTATCGGTCGCGTTTCACGTTTTGAGAACGATGCGTATGGACGATCGCGCGTGCTCCGAGGCGAGGTGCGCAAGGTTCAAGCCGTTCGGATTGTGTCGGTCGATGAGGGCTCTCCGGGGCCGCTGCTTCGGCTGCGAAATTGGCTGCTTGCGTCCATCGCGCCTGCGACCGACCCGGCACGTGCGCTCATAGCCGGTGTCGTCTGTGGTCGTTCGGCCGAGCTGCGCGCCCAACCGGCGGGCGACTGGTTTTCGGTGACGGGAACGGCGCATCTTATCGCCGTCTCGGGCAGCCATTTGGCTATCGTGGGGTTTGTAATCGAGGGTGTATTGCAAAAGACTCGGTGTTCGCGTGGTCTTCAGCGGGCGATATTGGCGATAACGCTTGTGGGCTACGCTGCCTTTACGGGCGCGTCTCCCTCGGCCGTGCGCGCGTGCTGCATGGTGTTCGCGATGCTTGTCGTAAACGGCGCGGGGCGTCGCCGGCACGGCGCATCGGCTCTCTTCGTAACCATGTCCATCTTTGTGCTACTGCGGCCGACGGTGCTGTTCGAGATGGGCTTTCAGCTCTCGTGTGCAAGCGTCTTTTCGATCCTGTGCTTTTGCTCCTATGCGACCTACGCTTTGGGTGAGCTGGGTGTGCCATCGGGCGTTGCCAACATATTTTCCGTCACGCTGTGCTCGCAACTGGCGACACTTCCCATTACCATTCCCGCCTTTGGTACGTTCTCGCTCATTGCTCCGCTGGCAAATGCGGTCATCGGTCCGGTGGTGAGCGTACTGCTTGCTGTGTCGATCGTGATGGTTCCCTTTTCGCTCGTGGCACCGTTGCGGACTTGGGCGCTCGTAGTGCCCATGATTGCCGCCCGTTGCGCGCTGTTCTTCGAGCAGCTGTTTGCCGCCGTGCCGGGTGCATCCGTGAGTGCGCCGCCCGATAGCATGTGGATTTACCTAGTGCCGTGTTTGCTGGCGGTTCTTCTGGTCTGGTGGCCGCGTCCCCGTGCACGTCCTATGGCGGTGGGGCTTGCATGTCTGGTGCTCTTGGCTGCGATTCCGTACGTCTATTGGGATCGATTCGCTCCGCCTTCGGTGACGGTGCTCGATGTGGGCCAGGCGGATGCGATTCTTATCCGCCAGGGCGACGCAGTAGCACTCGTCGACTGCGGGCTCGACGAGCGCGTGGTAGCAGCGTTGGTTCGCAATAACGTGCACCATATCGATGCCGTCTTTGTGACGCATTGGGATGAGGACCACTGGGGTGGTCTGCCTGCCGTGCTCGAACAGTTTTCGGTCGGAACGATTGCCGTGGCGGCGGATGCGCTGGAGGATGCTCCTGTTGAGGTATTGAACCGACCTGGCGTGGAGTATCGGCAGGTGCGCTGTGGGGATACGGTCGACATCGGCTCATTTTGCGCCCGCGTGATGTGGCCATTCGAGTCCGTGGATGGCGAGGGAAATGAGGACTCGCTTGTCCTGCTGCTCTCTTATGTTCAGGAAGGCAAGAGCCTGCGCGTACTCCTCACCGGTGATGCCGAGCTCGACCAAGAACGGGAATTCGTGCAGGAGGTGGGGGATATTGATGTCCTTAAACTTGGGCATCACGGCTCCAAGGTTTCAGTCGATGTTGAGTTGCTGGACGTCCTGAAGCCCGAGCTTTCCCTCGCGAGCGCGGGCGAAGGGAATCGATACGGCCATCCGTCCGACGCTTGCATCGATGCCGTTAAGGAAGCGGGCGGCGTGTTCGCGTGCACCATCGAACACGGCGACATTACCGTCACGCCGACTGCGAATGGCTTTGCGATGCGATGCCAGCGACCGTGACGACGTCGTTGGCGTGTGGTGGGCCCCTGGGCTAGAATGGCACGGAACGAATACGAAGGCCTGCGGGAGGGGGCGCAATGTCCGAAACCGGTTTGCTGCCGGCATATCTGATCGTCGGTACCGACGGCGTCAAGCGCGATCACGCCGTCTCGCGTATGAAAGCGCGTCTGGAAAAGTCGGGTATGGTCGAGTTCAACCTCGACGAGCGCGACATGACCAAGGACCCCGATATCGAGTCCATTATCGGATCGCTTAACACCTTTCCGATGGGCAGCGAGTTTCGCTTGGTAATCCTTGACGGCTGCTCAAAGCTCGCCAAGGCGGTCTCGGAGCCGCTCGTCGAGTATCTGACGAGTCCCAGCCCCACAACGGTCTGCCTCATCATCGCCGACTCGCTTGCCAAGAACACGCGCCTGTATAAGGCGATCGCCAAGATCGACAAGAAGGCCGTGATCGATTGCTCCGGCACCAAGCGCTGGGAACTACCGCGCCGCGTGCAACAGATGGCGACGCAGCACGGCAAGTCGATTTCGACGGCGGCCGCCGAGGAACTCGTCTCGCGTTCGGGTGAAAACACTCGCATGCTCGATAACGACTTGGCTAAGCTTGCCCAGATGGTCGAGGCGCCCCAGATTGAGCTTGCCGACGTTGAGCGCTGGATTGTACGTACGGCCGAGGTCCAACCTTGGGACTTTCTCAATGCGGTCTCGGCCCGTGACATGCGACGCTCGCTCGAGCTTTTCAATCTATTGCCCGCCAAGAGCTACGTGTGGACTTACACGTTGCTGTGCGGTCGCATCCGCGAGCTTATCGTTGCCAAGGCGCTCGATGCGCGCGGACAGGGTCGTGAGCTGGCCGCAACGCTCAAGCTCCAGTCCTGGCAGGTCAAGAATCACCTGACCTGGGCACGTCGCTTTTCGATGGCAGAGCTCGTCGCAGCGCTTGAGGGTGCGGTCGATGTGGAGCTCGCGCTCAAGGGTTCGGCCGATTCTGAGACCGCGCTTTTGCTCTGGATTACGAACATCTTGAGAAAATCGTGATGATACCTGCCTATTTGACAAATTCGTTCTATCCCTTTGAGGGGGAGCGTGCTATAGTAGGCGCTTGCATGACCTCACCGTGTCTCAGAGGTGTCATACATTTTTTGCAAGGAACTCGAAAGGAACTCCAGAAGTGGCAAACATCAAGTCTCAGAAGAAGCGTATCCGCACCAATGAGGCAGCTCGCATGCGTAACAAGGCTGTCAAGTCCGAGCTCAAGACGCTGACCAAGCACGTTCAGTCCGCCGTCGCCGAGGGCGACGCCGAGAAGGCCCAGGCTGCCCTCAAGACCGTCACCAAGCGTCTCGACATGGCTGCCGCCAAGCATGTTATCCACAAGAACCAGGCTTCCAACCGCAAGTCTGGTCTTGCCAAGCTCGTGAACAGCATCAACGCTTAAGTTGTAAATTTCACACCACACAGATTACGCGCATAAATGGAGCCTGTTTTATGGAACAGGCTCCATTTTTTGTACCGCTCGGGTAAGATAGTCCGCATGAATACTTCAATTGACATTTCCCACATCCGCAACTTCTCAATCGTTGCGCACATCGACCATGGCAAGTCCACGATCAGCGATCGCATCCTCGAACTCACCCATACCGTCGACGAACGCGACATGGAGTCGCAGCTGCTCGACACCATGGATATCGAGCGCGAGCGCGGCATCACGATCAAGTCCAATGCCGTTCGCGTGTCCTATGACGCCGACGATGGCGAGACGTATCAGTTCAATCTGATCGATACGCCGGGCCACGTGGACTTTACCTATGAGGTCTCGCGCTCGCTGGCAGCCTGTGAGGGCGCGGTGCTCGTTGTCGACGCCACGCAGGGCGTTGAGGCGCAGACCGTCTCTAACGCGACGCTCGCCATGAACGCCAATCTGGACATTGTGCCGGCCATCAACAAGATCGACCTGCCCTCGGCTCATCCCGACGAGGTTAAGACCGAGATCGAGGATGACCTGGCGATCCCCGCCGATGATGCCGTGTGTGTCTCGGGCAAGACCGGCGAGGGCATCCACGATCTGCTGGAGTCCATTGTCTTTTTGATCTCTCCGCCCAAGGGCGATGCGAACGCGCCGCTCAAGGCACTCATTCTGGATTCATACTTCGACGAGTATCGTGGCGTCGTCGCCACGGTCCGCGTCTTTGACGGTTCCATCAAAAAGGGCGATACCCTGCGAATGATGCAGGCAAAGGGTGACTTTTTGGTCGATGGCGTGGGCGTCAAGCGTCCCGCCGAGACCCCGGTCGACGCGCTCACAGTCGGCGAGGTCGGATACGTGGTCACGGGCCTGAAGGACCCCGAGGCCGTTCGCGTGGGCGATACCCTCACGTGGGCGTCGAATCCCTGCCCCGAGCCGCTTCCCGGCTACCGCGAGGCCAAGCCCATGGTCTATACGGGCCTGTTCCCAATCGATAACAAGGACTACGAGAACCTGCGTGACGCGCTCGATAAGCTGCACGTCAACGACCCGTCGTTGGTGTGGGAGCCCGAGACCTCGGTGGCGCTCGGCTTTGGCTTCCGCGTGGGCTTCCTGGGCCTGCTGCACATGGAAGTCGTCAAGGAACGCCTGGAGCGCGAGTTCAACTTGGACCTCATTGCCACGAGTCCCTCGGTCGACTATCACGTCTACAAGACCGACGGCGAGATGATCGATGTCCGCAGCCCGCAGGACCTTCCCGAGGCCACGCGTATCGAGCGCATTGAGGAGCCGTACCTCAAGGCAAAGATCATCTGTCCGCCTGAGTACACGGGCGCCGTCATGCAGCTCGCCATCGAGCACCGTGGCGTCACGACTGACATGATCCATCTCACGAGCAAATCGGTCGAGATGCGCTTTGACATGCCGCTCGCCGAGCTCATCCTGGACTTCTTTGACCAGCTCAAGAGTCGTACCAAGGGCTATGCCTCGCTCGACTACGAGTTCAACGAGTACCGTCCCTCCGAGCTTGTGAAGCTCGATATCTTGCTTTCGGGCGATGAGGTGGACGCGCTGTCGTTTATCGTGCACAAGGACAAGGCCTATGGCCTGGCCCGCGGTCTGTGCGACAAGCTCAAGGAGATCATCCCGCGTCAGCTGTTTGAGGTGCCCATCCAGGGTGCTATCGGCAACAAGATCATTGCCCGCTCCACCGTCAAGGCGCGTCGCAAGGACGTGCTTGCCAAGTGCTACGGCGGCGATATTTCGCGTAAGCGCAAACTGCTCGAAAAGCAGAAAGAGGGCAAGAAGCGCATGAAAGCCATCGGCTCGGTCGAGGTCCCGCAGGAGGCCTTTATGGCGATTCTCAAGGTGGACGAGTAGGCCTATGGCGCTTTCTGAATACAGCAAGCGGCTGCTGGGCGCCTATGTCGAGCAGCCGTTCCTTATGGCTCCCATGGCGGGCGTGACCGACCCTGCCTACCGCATCATGTGTCGCCGCCGCGGTGCCAACCTTGCCTACAGCGAGATGGTGAGCGTGGCGGGCCTTGCCTATGCCAGCAACAAGACCTGGCGCCTGGTGCTACCGGCTGACGAAGAGCAGCAGATTTGCGTGCAACTCTTTGGCTCCAAGCCCGATCAGTTTGCGAGCGCCGTCGCCGCCGTCGAGGAGCGCGTTGGCGATCGCCTGTCGCTCATCGATATCAATATGGCATGCCCCGCCCGCAAGGTCGTTACCAAGGGCGAGGGCTCGGCGCTCATGCGCACGCCCGACCTTGCGGAGAAGATCGTCGAGGCCACGGTGGGCGCGGCGCACGTGCCCGTGACCGTCAAGATTCGCAAGGGCTTTTATGCCGAGGACCGCAATGCCGCGACATTTGCCCAGATGCTTGAGGGCGCAGGGGCTGCCGCAGTCGCCGTGCATGGTCGTTGCGCTACGCAACTCTACACGGGCCAGGCGGATTGGTCGGTCGTCGATGAGGTCGCAGATGCCGTCGAGATTCCCGTGATTGGTTCGGGCGATGTGTTCTCGGCCGAGGATGCCGCGGAGCATCTGCGCAGCTCGGGTGCCAGCGCGGTGTTTATCGCGCGCGGTATCTATGGCAACCCCTGGGTGTTCGGCGATGCTCGCGCCCTTGCACTCGATGGCATACCGGTGCCGGCACGCAGCTCCGTCGAGCGCCTGGACGCCCTGCGTGAGCACCTTACGCTGACGCATGAACTCTTACCGCTCATGTCGCGTGCCCGCACGTACGCAAGCTGGTACTTAAAAGGCATGCCCCATGCCGCCGCTTGGCGTGCCCATGTGGTGCGCTGTTCCACGTACGAGGAGTTTATGGCGCTGGTCGATGAGATCGAGCGCGATGTGGTGGCCTGCGAGGCCGCCCTTGCCGCTGGCAAGTCGGTGCCTGCTCATCCGCTGGAGGCCTAATAGTGGCCGTTACCGCGCTGTACGTGCACGTGCCGTTTTGCGCCCAAAAGTGCCGGTACTGCGACTTTGACTCGCGCAGTTTTGCTCCGTGCGATCTGAGCGCTGCGCTCGATGCCTATTTTGAGCAGTTGTTCGCGCGCCTCGATGCTTTTGGCAAAGCTGGGGCCTTTGACCAGATCCGCACCGTCTATGTTGGCGGCGGTACGCCGTCGCTGGCGGGGGAGCGCTTGGTGGAGCTGGCGCGGCGTATTCGTGCGTCGTGTGCCCCCGTTGAGTTTACCTGCGAGGCCAATCCCGAATCGCTGACCGCCGAGCTTGCCGCTGCGCTTGCCAAGGTTGGTGTCACACGCATCTCTCTGGGCGTGCAAACGCTCGATAACGCCGAACTTACCGCCATCGGCCGCATTCACGATGCCGATCGGGCGCTCGCTGCCATCACGACGGTTAAGGACGCTGGGCTCGATGTGTCGTGTGACCTGATGTGTGGCCTTCCCGGGCAGACCGCCGTAAGCTGGCAGCGCACGCTCGATGGCGTGCTGGCGGCGGCTCCGCATCATGTGTCGGTCTACCCGCTCACGCTTGAGGAGGGGACGCCCCTTTATCGCATGGCGTGCCGTGACGAGTCGCTCGAGCCTGATGAGGATTTTCAGGCCGCATGCATGGACGTGGCACGCGAGCTCCTGGGTGCCGCCGGCTATCACCCGTATGAGGTGGCGAGCTACGCGCTCGACGGCCATGAGTGCGCCCATAACATTGCCTACTGGACCGGACGGGGCTACCTGGGCCTGGGGCGTTCTGCCGCGGGCATGCTCGATGCCGAGGATTTCGACCGTCTTGCAGGTTTGTTCCCCGGCGCGTCTTCTCGAGGTGATGCGTACCGCGTGCGTCTGGTGCAACGTGACGATGACGCGACGGTGTTCGAGGCCGAATATCTCTCGCAGCGCGAGGCTGCGGCCGAAGACCTGATGCTTGCTTGTCGTATGACGCGCGGTGTCGCGTCCGACCTGTTGGTTCGCGTGGCTCGTGTCATCCCGGCCGATGGGCTGACAGCCGCTTGCGATCGCGCGCTCGAATTGGGTCTTGCCACTTGGGTGCCCGAAACGCTCGGGGTCCATGAGGGACCCTTTACCTCGGCAGATGTCGTCGCGGGCCATGTTCGAGCTCGTTTAGCACCGACACACCTGGGCTGGCTCGATGGAAATATGCTGTTCGAGCTGTTTTGGGATCTAGCTTAGGACGCTCGGGTAGAATTACCGGAATATATACGCTGCTGTGAGCAGGAGGTTGCCGCGCATGGCGACGATGAACGAAAAAGATTATTACGAGATTCTGGGTGTCTCCAAGGACGCTACCTCGCGTGATATACAGAAGGCCTTCCAGCAAAAGGCCCGCAAGCTCCATCCGGACGTCAACAAAGAGCCGGATGCCGAGGAAAAGTTTAAAGAGGTTTCCGAGGCCTACGCCGTGCTTTCGGATGAGCAAAAACGTGCGCGCTACGACGCCATGCGTTCTGGCAATCCCTTTGCCGGTGCTCCTACGGCTTCGCCTTATGGTGGCGGCTACGCCGGCAGCGCAGGCTATGGCAATCCTTTTGAGGGCGGCTTTCCCTTTGGTGGCGCCTGGGGCCAGCAGCGTCGCGGGCAGGCTGCCTACAATCCCGAGAACGGCGCCAATGTGGTCGTCGATATCAAACTCGACGCCAAGGAGGCCAAGGGCGGTGCCCGCAAGACCGTCCGCTACACGCGCTTCGATACCTGTAGCAACTGCGGCGGTTCGGGTTCTGTCTCCTCCGAGCATGCCCATACCTGCCCGAGCTGCGGTGGCCGCGGCCACATCGACGTCGACCTGTCCTTCCTGTTTGGTGCGGGCACGTTCCAGTCGGTCTGCCCTGAGTGCGGCGGTTCCGGTAAAGTCGTGGCCGACCCCTGCCCTGATTGCGGTGGCAGCGGTCGTACTCGCGTAACCTCCGAGCAGACGATTGAGTTTCCTGCCGGCACGCATGATGGCGACGAGGTCCGTATTAGCGGCATGGGTCATGCTGGCACCAACGGTGCCGCGGGCGGCGACCTGGTCGGTCGCGCCCATGTTGAAGCCGAGCGCTTGGAAGGCAAAGCTCGTACCGGTTTTTACCTGATGGGCATCGTGGCGCCGTTTTTGGTACTCTCGGCCATCTCGGGCGTGTTCTCGGCCTTTGCCGTGATGTGCTTTATTCCGTTTACCATGGGCCTGTTCATGGTGCTTTCGGACGGCGTGCTTCATCGCAGTCTGCTGTGGTGGAAGCGCGGTGCGATGCAGTTTGCCAACGGTTTTGCCAACGGCTTCATGTTCGCGCTCGTGTCGGTTTGGTTTGCGAGCTGCTCGCAACGGGCCATGCTTTCGCCGTACCAAATGCAATAACATCAAACCCTCTGTTTGCGGCCGCCCCAGCTTGGGTATAGGACGCACTGTGACAATAATGAAAGTCGGAAGGATTCGGTCGTGTCGGAAAATAGGGATTACTACGAGGTGCTTGGCGTCGACAGGGATGCCGACGCGCGGACGATTAAGCGTGCGTTTCTAAAGAAAGCCCGTACCGTACATCCGGATGTTTCGGACGACCCCGAGGCCGAGGCCAAGTTCAAAGAGCTCAACGAGGCCTATTCCGTTCTTTCCGACGAGCAGAAGCGTGCTAACTACGACCGTTACGGCACCGCGGACGGCCCCGGTGGCTCCGGCTATGTCGACATTAACGATATCTTTGGCGGCATGGGCATGGACGACCTCTTCTCGTCGTTCTTTGGCGGCGGTGCCGGCGGTGGCGCCCGAAATCGCCGTGAGCGTCGTCGCGGCCGCGATATGGCTATCTCCCTTTCGGTGACCCTTGAGGAGGCGGCACTCGGTTGCAAAAAGACGATCAGCTATGACCGCCTTGCCCCCTGCGAGGATTGCAACGGCACCGGTAGGGCCGAGGGTGCACAGGAAAAGCAGTGCAGCCGCTGCCACGGCACAGGCTATGTCACGACGGTCCAGCGCTCGTTCCTGGGCCAGGTTCAGTCCTCTTCGCCTTGCCCTGACTGCCACGGCGAGGGCACGGTTATCGACCATCCCTGCGAGACCTGCGACGGTCAGGGCCGCACGCCTTCGCACGAAAAGATCGACATCGATATTCCCGCCGGCGTTTCGACCGGTCGCCAGCTGCGCGTGAGCGGCTTTGGCGAGGCTGGCCTTCGCGGCGAGCCCTCGGGCGACCTGATTGTCAACGTGCGCGTTGCCGACCATGAGCGCTTTAAGCGCAACGGTGACGACCTGTACCTGGTGAGCGATATCTCGATTGCGCAGGCTGCGCTCGGCTGCGAGATCGAGGTCGAAGGCATTATGCCCGACGAGGTCGTTAAGGTGACGGTTCCCGCCGGCGCCCAGTACGGCGACACCGTGAGCGTCAATAATTACGGCATGCCGCGCATTGGCGGTGGCGGTTCGCGTGGCCGCCTGATCGTGCAACTGCGCGTGGTCGTTCCCACCAATCTTTCCAATAAGCAACGCGAGCTGCTCCGTGCTTTTGCCGATGAGATGGGCGATGACGTCGCTTCCGGTAAGAAGTCGGTGACCGACCGTATCAAGAGTGCCCTCGACGATATCCTCGATTAAGGAGCCCGCGTGCTCGCACCCCATATTTCCGTCGTCAACCTCGGCTGCCGCGTCAACCGGGTTGAGTCTGACCGTATCACTGCCGATCTTATGCGCCTGGGATTTGCTATTGTGGAGCCCCAGGATGCCGATCTGATCGTCATTAACACCTGTGCCGTTACGGGCGAGGCCGAGGCCAAGACCCGTAAGGCCGTCCGTCATGCGCTGGCCTATCCGGGCGAGCCTTACGTGGTCGTAACCGGCTGCGTCGTCAACCTGCATCCCGAGGAGTTGCTGGAGCTCTCCGATCGCGTGATCGCCGAGCCGTCCAAGATTGACGTCGCCGAGCGCGTCTGCGAGGTGCTGGGTGTCGAATCCGATAGCGTTCCCGCCTGCAGCGATGGCGAGGTGGTCGATGCGCTCGGTCGCTCTCGCCTGGGCGTGAAGATTCAGGACGGCTGCAACCATCGCTGCACCTATTGCATTGTGTGGAAGGCACGCGGCCCCGAGCGCTCCGTGCCCGTCGAGTCCGTGCTCGAGCAAGTTCGCGAGGCCCAGGAGGCCGGCGTGCCCGAGGTGGTGCTGACCGGTGTGAACCTGGGCGCCTACGATTGCAAGAGCGCGACCGACGAGCACGTCGAAATCGATGAGCTGCTCGAGGCCATCATGGAGCGCACGTCTATTCCGCATGTGCGCATTTCCTCGGTCGAGCCCATGGATATCTCCGAGCGCCTGCTTAAGGTTATGGCGCGCTATCCGCAGCGTATCGCCCCGTTTTTGCACCTGCCCGTGCAGTCCGGCTGCACTGCGACCCTGCATCGCATGGGCCGTCCCTATAGCGCCGAGGCCTTTGAGGACACGGTGCGTATGATTCGCGCCAACTTGCCCCAGGCGTCCCTTTCGTGCGATGTCATCGTCGGTTTTCCTGGTGAGACGGACGAGGAGTTCGAGGAGTCGCTGGCGCTGTGCCGCCGTGTGGGTTTCTCGCGTATGCACGTGTTCCGCTACAGCAAGCGTCCCGGTACCCTTGCTGCCGACATGCCCGACCAGGTGCCACCCGAGGTTATGGCCGAGCGCAGCCGCCGTATGCGGGCCGCCGCACAGGAGCTCGCTATTGCCGACGCTCGTCGTCGCGTGGGCACGGTCGAGCGTGCCGTGCTCGAGTATGGTGACAACCTGACGCTCGGCTCGTTCCATCATGCCCGTCTTGACGATACCTGTGGACTTACAGCCCCGTGCCTGCTCGATGTTGCTATCATCGGAGTCGATGATTCCGGCTTGGTCCATGCACGCAGGGAGGTTCATGGAAGCCTCGAAGATTAGACTTACCGTTCCCGAGGGAATTGATCCCTCGCGCGTTTTGGGCGCCGGCGACGGCGTCCTTCGTGCGCTCGAGAGCTTGGTTCGCGCTCATGTGGTCGCCCGTGGCGATAGCATCTCCGTGAGCGGCGACCCGGACGAGGTCGAACTCGTGGCGCGCTTTTTCGAGCACGCTTTTCGCGAGGCGGCCGCCGGGCGCACGCTGTCTGCCGACGATGTCTCTCGCTGCCTGGCTGTCTTGCGCGACGGTGAGCACGAGGCTACGTCGCTTCGCGATGACGTGCTGCTTTCGTATCGCGGCCGCGTCATTCGCCCCAAGACGCTCGGGCAAAAGCGCTATGTGGATGCCATCCGCTCGCATACCATCACGTTTGGCTTGGGTCCTGCCGGTACCGGTAAGACCTATCTGGCTATGGCGCTCGCCGTTGCCGCGCTCAAGCGTCACGAGGTGGGCCGTCTGATCTTGACGCGTCCGGTTGTCGAGGCGGGGGAGAATCTGGGCTTTTTGCCCGGCACCCTCGAGGAAAAGATCGATCCCTACATGCGTCCGCTTTACGACGCCCTTTTTGACATGATGGATCGCGAGCGCACCGATGAGCTTATGGAGCGCGGCGTGATCGAGATCGCCCCGCTTGCCTACATGCGCGGACGCACGCTGAGTGATGCCTTCGTGGTGCTCGACGAGGCGCAAAATACCACGCCCGAGCAGATGAAGATGTTCCTGACACGCCTGGGCTTCAACTCCAAGTTTGTGATTACCGGCGACCTGAGCCAGCGTGACCTGGTGGGTCGTCGTGGTGGCTTGGCGGATGTCGAGAAGATTTTGGGCCGTGTCGATGATGTCGCATTTTCGCACCTCGAGCGTGCCGACGTGGTGCGCCATGCCTTGGTGGGACGTATCGTCGAGGCATACGATACTTATGATGATGTGCGCGAGAAGCGCGTACGTGACTGAAAGGAGTCCCGTTGAGTGTATTGATCAGCAACGATGCCGAGCTCGATACGCTGCTCGACGCGCAGGAGGTGGAGCACATCTGCGAGGTTGTGCTTGCCGCCGAGGGCGTTGAGCGTGAAGTCGAGATTTCCCTTTCGTATGTCGACGAGGACGAGATGCACGAGCTCAACCACGAGTGGCGCGGTATCGACCGTACCACCGATGTGCTCTCGTTTGAGTGCGATTCGGCCTTTGACGATGACATTCCCGCCGATGAGACGCTCGAGCTCGGCGATATTATCTTGGCCCCGCAGGTTATTGCCCGTCAGGCCCCCGGTTTTGGCAATAGCCCCGCTGACGAGTGCCGTCTGATGCTCGTACACGGCATGCTGCACCTGCTGGGCTATGACCACATCGAGGACGACGAGGCCGAGGTCATGGAGGCCCGCGAGGACGCCATCCTGCGCGATCTGGCGCTCGAGCGCGGCGAGGACCCCAAGCTAGTCCACGTCGGCCCCATCACCAACCACGCCCACGACTAGGAGCCGTCTATGATTCCCGGATCGAACAAGGACCATCCGTCCTTCTTAAAGTCGTTTTCCTATGCCATGGAGGGTTTCGTTACCGCCGTCAAGACCGAGCGCAACATCAAGGTCATGCTCGTGGCAGGCGTGTGTACCGTCATTGCCGGCTGTATCGTGGGCCTCGACATTGCCGAGTGGGCCACGATTATCATCTGTTGTGGCCTGGTGATTCACGGCGAGCTGTGCAACACCGCTATGGAGGCTATCGTCGACCTAGCGACCCAGGAGCTCCATCCGCTGGCCAAGCGTGCGAAGGACATCGCCGCCGCCTCTGTTTACATTCTTTCCATCACCGCCGCGATTGTGGGCGTGCTGGTATTTGCCCACGCGCTCGGCTTTATTTAGAAAGGGATTCCCATGTCCGACAATATGCAGCCTACCGATGAGATCCTGGACGACGAGACTTTGGACGCGGTGGATACCGAGGGGCTCGAGGATGTCGAGGAGTTCGACCCGTTTGAGGGCATGAGCGATGAGGAGCTCGACGCCCTGTGCGACGAGGACGACAACCTCGCGGGCTTTGGCGACGTTGAGCCTGGTTTCCGCAGCGGCTTCGTGGCCCTGGTCGGACGCCCCAACGCAGGCAAATCCACATTGCTTAATGCCTGCTATGGCAAAAAGGTCGCCATCACCTCGCCGGTGGCCCAGACGACCCGTCGCCGCATGCGCGCCGTCGTCAACCGTCCCGGCTACCAGCTGGTCTTTGTCGATACCCCGGGTATTCATAAGCCCAAGGACGGTCTGGGATCCGAGCTCAACAAGAGCGCGTTGTTCGAGCTGAACGATGTCGATGTCGTCGCGTTTTTGATTGATGCCACCAAACCGATCGGCAGGGGAGACGCTTGGGTTGCCGAGCGCGTCAGATGCGCCCGTTCCAAGAAGGTTCTGGTTCTCACTAAGGCCGATGAGGCCGACCCCGCACAGGTCATGGAGCAGCTTAAGGCTGCCCACGAGCTCATGGAATATGACGACGAGATCGTTACGTCGTCGGTCAAAAACTTCAACGTCGATGCCTTTATCGAGACCGTTGCGCACTTTTTGCCCGAGGGTCCGCGTTGGTTCCCCGAGGACATGGGTACCGACGCTTCCGATGAGACGCTCGTTGCCGAGTTTGTGCGCGAGAAGGTCTTGCGCCGCACCCGTGATGAGATTCCGCACTCCGTTGGCGTGATCTGCGATGCGCTCGAGCAGACCAAGAAGGTGCTGCGCGTGCATGCCACCATTTATGTTGAGCGTGAGGGCCAGAAGGGCATCATCATCGGCAAGGGCGGCGAGATGATCAAGCATATCGGTATCGATGCCCGTCGCGATCTTGAGCGCATCTTTGGCACGCAGGTCTTTTTGGAGCTGGACGTGAAGGTCAAGGCCGGCTGGCGTGACGACGAGGCACAGATTCGTCGCTTTGGCTACAACGCCGAGGACTAAGGACGCGCGGCGCGCATGGCAGGCTCTCGGACATATCGCACGAAGGTACTCGTCCTCGACAAGACGAAGCTCAAAGAGACGGACTTGATTCTGACGATGCTTGACGAGCGGGGTCGGCAGGTTCGTGCCGTGGCAAAGGGCGCCCGCAAACCCGGTGGACGCCTGGCTGCGCGCTGCGAGCTGTTCTGTACCGTCGATATGCTGCTTGCGCATGGACGGTCACTCGACGTGGTTTCCCAGGCCGAGCTTATGGAGGCTCCGCTCGGCGCTGCGCCCGATTACGAGACGACCTGCGCTGCAAGCGCGATCGCCGAGGTCGCGCGCGTGTGCTCGTTCGAGGACGCCGAGGACCCGTTTACCTTTGCCATTACGGAGCGGGCGCTCACGCTTGTCGGCAGCGGGCTCGACTCGGCGCATATGGACCTGCTCGTGGCGGCCTTTGTCTTTAAACTGCTGTCGCACGTTGGCTATCGACCCGATTTTTCGGCATGCGTGCTGTGCGGAGACCCCATGCTGTCGTATTTTTCACCCCAGGCGGGCGGTCTCATGTGCGGGTCGTGCGCGTCGAGCGTTCCGGGTGCCGAGCTGGTGTTGACCGGTGAGGTCGCGTGGCTGCGCGCCCTCATGTCCATGACCTTCGATGCGCTCATGGCCGAGCGAATCGACCCGCATACGGCGGCGTTCTTGCTCGGGCTTTCGCATGTGTGGGCGGCGACGCACACCGATCAGCGCCTCCGTGCGATGGAATTCATGTTGGGTCGGTGATGATGCGCAGGCGCGGGCTGCTTGTGGTAACATACCGACCTGTTGGTACCTCGACCTTGGATGCTCGCTCCACCGGCGGCTTCCCAGTCCGAGGTGAATCGAGTCGCCCGCGGGCGACGTAAAACGAAAGGTGAAACAATGACTGTTTCCAAAGAGCGCAAGGCGGAGTTGACTGCCCAGTTCGGTAACACCCCGGTCGACACCGGCAACCCCAAGGTTCAGGTCGCCATCCTGACCGAGCGCATCAAGGAGCTGACCGAGCACATGAAGTCCCACCAGAAGGACTTCCACACCCGTCGTGGCCTGCTTATGCTCGTCGGCCGTCGTCGTCGTCTTCTCTCCTACATCAAGAAGAACGACATCGTCGAGTACCGTGAGCTCATTAAGGCTCTGGGCATCCGCGACAACATCCAGTAAGGATTTGTACATGCTAAGAGCGTCCTGCGCAGCGGGGCGCTCTTTTTGTGTAAGGGCGTGAACAATCACGCTCTGAAGCGTGGCGGGGGCAGGGGGCCCACGTCACATGAGAAGCCCGCAGGCAAGGGGTCTGCGGGGTAAAGGAGAACAATGACACTCGTATCCAAGACCTTTGAGCTGTACGGCAAGACCTACACCTTTGAGTCGGGCGAGCTTGCCAAGCAGGCCACCGGCGCGTGCCTGGTCAAGCAGGGCGACACCACGATGCTCGACACCGTGGTCGTCTCCAAGGAGCGCAAGAACTACGACTTCTTCCCGCTGACCGTCGATTTCAACGAGAAGATGTACGCCGCCGGCCGCATCCCGGGTGGTTACCTCAAGCGTGAGGGCCGTCCCAGCGAGAAGGCCACGCTCACCGCGCGTATGATCGACCGTCCGATTCGCCCGAGCTTCCCGGATGGTTTCCGCAACGAGGTGCACATCGTCGCCACCTCGCTCGTCGCCGACCAGGTCAACCCCTTCGACGTCATCAACGTCATGGGTGCCTCTCTGGCCATGACGCTCGGCGGCGTGCCCTTCGAGGGCCCGCTTGCCTGCGTGCGCATCGGCCGTAACGTGGAGACCGGCGAGTTTATCGTCAACCCCACCTACGAGGAGCGTGAGAACTCCGATCTGGACCTGGAGCTGGGCGGCTCTGCCGATTTCATCTCGATGGTCGAGGCCGGCGCCGAGGAGATCTCCGAGGACGACATGCTCGCCGCCATGAAGTTTGGCCAGGAGGCCCTTGCTGCTTTCTGCCAGGCTCAGGACGAGTTCGTCGCCGAGTGGGAGCAGGTCAACGGCCTCATCGTCAAGAAGGAGTACCCGCTCGACCAGCCCGTCGAGGAGGTCCAGGAGCGCATCTTCGCCCACTACGACGAGATGGCTGCCGCCCTTCGCGACGCCGACAAGCTCTCCCGTATCGGTAAGGTCGAGGCTCTGAAGGAGTCCATCCGCGCCGAGTTCACCGAGGAGGAGCAGGCCGCTTGGGAGCGCGAGATCCCCGTGGCGCTCAAGAAGCTCGAGAAGAAGGCCATGCGCACCATGGTCGTCGAGACCGGTGAGCGCGTCGACGGCCGTGCCGCCGATGAGATCCGCCCCATCATGGTGAAGGACAACTACCTGCCGCTCGTTCACGGCTCCGGCCTGTTCCAGCGCGGCCAGACCCAGGTGCTCTCGGTTCTTTCGCTCGGCATGCTCAACGAGGGCCAGCGTCTGGATACCATCGAGCCCACCGAGGGCAAACGCTACATGCACCACTACAACTTCCCGCCGTTCTGCACCGGCGAGACCGGCCGCATGGGCAGCCCCAAGCGCCGCGAGATCGGTCACGGTAACCTGGCAGAGCGCGCTCTGCTTCCGGTGCTTCCCGACGAGAACGAGTTCCCCTACGCCATCCGCGTCGTCTCTGAGGTCATGGAGTCCAACGGCTCCTCTTCGATGGCTTCGACCTGCGGCTCCACGCTCGCCCTTATGGACGGCGGCGTGCCCATTAAGCGCCCGGTCTCCGGTATCGCCATGGGCCTGATTCAGGAGGAGGGCAAGACCGTGGTCCTGTCCGACATCCAGGGTCTCGAGGACTTCCTTGGCGACATGGACTTTAAGGTCACCGGCACCACCGAGGGCATCACCGCCCTGCAGATGGACAACAAGGCCACCGGCCTTACCTTCGACATCCTGGCCCGCGCCCTGCAGCAGGCCAAGGAGGGTCGCGCCTTCATCCTGCAGAAGATGCTCGATGTGATCCCCGAGCCGCGCCACACCACGCGCAGCACCGCTCCGCGTATCGTCTCCATCCAGGTTCCGACCGACAAGATCCGCGACGTCATCGGTTCCGGCGGTAAGGTCATCCGCGGTATCCAGGACGAGACCGGCGCCTCGGTCGACATCCAGGAGGACGGCACCGTCTTTGTTGGCGGCACCGGCGAGTCCGTCGACCAGGCCGTCGAGCGTATCAAGCTCATCATCAAGGTTCCCGAGCCGGGCGAGGAGTACACCGGTCGTGTGGTCTCCATCCAGCCCTTCGGCGCCTTCGTCAACCTGCTGCCCGGTAAGGACGGCCTGCTGCACATCTCCCGCGTCGCCAAGGGCCGCGTGGAGAAGGTCGAGGACGTCCTCAACGTGGGCGACGAGGTCAAGGTCGTCGTCATCGAGGTCGACGATCGCGGCAAGATCTCGCTCGATCGTCTGGACAAGCCCGAGGCCCCTGCTCGCGCCGAGGGTGCCTCCGAGGGCGACGGCGAGCACTTCCAGCGCCGTGAGCGTCCGCGTCGCGAGCGCTCTGAGCGCAGCGACCGTCCGCGCCGTCCCGGCGACAACGGAGGCCGAAAGCCTCGCCGTCACCACGACGCCGAGTAACAGCTAAACATAAGCTGCTCAACAAGGGCGACTCCGTACAGGGGTCGCCCTTTTGCTTGCGCCCGGGAGGGCCGCATATGAAGTTTCCTGCTCTACAGTCCTGCGCAAGACGGAAAGCACATTAAGTGCTTTCCTTTGCGTGCGGAACTCGCGAC
>CABQLK010000023.1 GCA_902465015.1 uncultured Collinsella sp. | reverse complement strand
ACGATGACGCGGAACTCGTCGTCAAGGCCGGGGATCGCGAACTCGGCGGTGTCGATGATGTTGATGTCGGTGTCGCCGGTCACGCCGCGGTTGAGGAACGCGCGGACGCGCTCGTCGAGCTTGCGGTTCTCGTCCTCGCCCATGAACAGGAACACGGGGACGCCCGGCTCCACGAGCTCGAGGGTGCCGTGGAAGAAGTCGGCCGAGGTGATGTAGCGGGTGCGCTTCCACTGCATCTCCTCCAGGATGCACATCGAGAACAGGATGGTCTCGCCCCACAGGGCGCCGGAGCCGATGAACATGGTGTAGGGGGCCAGGGCGTACTTCTTTGCGAGCTCCTCGGCGCGCGGCTCGAAGCGCTTGCGGATATCGAGCATGTCCTTCCAGATGTCCTTGGTCTGCTCGATAAACAGGTCAAACTTGGGGAAGCAGCCGCGGCGGTTGAGCAGGCGCAGGCCGAAGCAGTCGGCGAGGTAGTAGCCCTTCTCGCAGCCGCCCGAACCATGGTCAGAAGCCATGGCGACGCAGTTCTCGGCACCCACAGCCTGGCCGATGGGGCCCTCGGGCTTGGTCATGGCGTAGACGCGCACGCCCATGCCCTTCATCTTCTTGACGGCCTCGAGGACCTCGGGGGTGGTGCCGGACTCGGAGGCGGTGAGCACGACGGACTTCTCGGTCATGCGCTTGTGGCCCATGACGTTCCACTCGGCGGCGTGGATCAGGTAGACCTCGAGGGCGCGGTCGCCGAACTTGTTCATGAGGTACTCGAGCTGCATGAGCTCGTCCCAGGTGCCGCCGACGCCCATCAGGAACACGGCGTCGTAGCCCTCGTCGGCGACCTTGTCGGCGAGCGCGGTCATCTTCTTGCCGGTCTCGTAGAGCGCCTTGCCGTCCTCGAGATAGCCCTCCTGGTCGAAATGCATGATCTCGATCTTCTCGGTTTCCTTCATTTGTCTCTCCTTTCTGGGGTTGTTTCCACATCCCCCATGCCAACGGGCATCAAAACCCGCTTACATTCCGTAACACTCAGCCGCTTTGGCCTTAAGCGCATTGACTGACTCTTCGTAGCCCTCTGCCTTGACCTCCATTTGCTTGGAGACAGCATCGAGATACGGGTGAACGTCCCATGACTTCAGACGCTCGGCGATTATTGCCGCAATCGTCTGGAAGAACACGAGATTGGGAATTGCGCTGAGCAGCGGAGCCACCTGAGGCACCACAACCTCGTGAGCCCCACCCTTGGGATGGGCCGTGAGCAGCACCGTTTTTGTCGTAACGTTCGATAGCGCATCGGCGATATTCGCAAGACGCTCCGACCCCTGCGGATCGTCGACAATAAACACCAGATAGCCCGGAACGATCTGCATCTCGGGACCGTGGACGAACTCCTCGCCTTCGTGATGCATGGCAGGAATCTTGATGGTCTCGCTCAGCTTGAGCGCTGCCTCCTCGGCAACACCATAGTTGGGGCCGTTGCCGACGACCATAGCGGGCGTGTGCTCAGAAAGCTCGAGCATGTGGTCTTGGACATATGCCTCGGCGGTCTTGCACATCACGGCATTGGCCTGGATAGCCTCGCGCAGGTCATCAAGACGCTGGGCAACGCCCTTGGCGTCAATCGTTCCGCGCGCCTGACCGCCGTAAATACCAAAGAGCACCAGGTACTCAACGAGAACCTCGACGCCCAGAGTCACAAAGTCCACCGACTCGACGCCCACACCGTAGTCAAGAACGATGTCAGCGTGTTCCTTGATGGGTGCCTCGACGTTTGCCGTGAGCGCAACTGCAGCCATATCGTGTGCGCGCATGTAATCGAGCGCCGCAATCGTATTGGTTGAATAGCCGCTCTGCGAGACGGCAATGTTAAGCGCATGCTGTGGATAGGTGTGTTCAAAATCGACGAAGGCCTCGGGCGTCACAACGGACACCTGCATCTGCAGCGCATCTTGCAGGTAATCGCGGGCGCAATCCGCAGCATGGCGCGACGAACCCGAAGCAACGATGCGCAGCGCGTCAAAAGAACCGGACTGGAAAATATCAACGAGCTGCGCTACCAGCTCAGACGAACGCTCGAGGTTCTCTCCCATACGCACATGGGCAAGCTGAACGTAATCGAGCATCTTCATCGTCTCACCTCGTAATAAATCATTAGTATTTGATACCAATCACAGTTACAGGTTACGGCTTTTTGATACCTCTTTGTCGATTAATTTATCCCCATCGGCGAACGGTCGATTTTGAGCCATGTAAGGTTGTATATACGGTCGGTCAAATTGCCCAAACAGACCGGCCGTTACCGTGCGTGATGCAAAACACCAGCTAGTACGTATAGGTGTAGCCGCCCGCATCGCCGCGGTTAAACGACTTGACGTACTCGATCGCTTGGCCGCTCGCATCGAAGCTTACGCACTCCAGTGTCAAGGCAAGATCGCCCTGCTCCAGTCCAAGCAGGCCGGCATCTCGTGCACCCAGTGCTTCGATATCGAGCTTTTCCTGCGCCATGACTGGCTTTCGGCCCAGCATCTCATAGGTTTCGTACAAACTGAAGACCGACACGTCAATATCTTCGATGGTTGGGAACAGCAGGCAGGGAATCAGCGCCGTCTCAATCGATACGGGGCTACCGTTTATGCAGTTCAGGCGTCGAATGGAATAGAGCAGGTCGTCCTCGGCGATGCCAAACAGGTCGGCATAATATGGGCCCGCATAACGCTTGGAACGCGCGAGAATACGGACGGACGGCTCGCCGCCCGAAGCACGGACCGATTCACGGAAACCGCCCGTACGCTCAAACGTAACGGGCACCTTCTGTGCCACGAAGGCACCCTTTCCGCGGACACGGCGAATCTGGCCGCGACGAACTAGCTCGTCCACGGCACTCCGGATAGTCAGGCGTGTCGTGCCAAACTCCTCGGCAAGCTCATTTTCGGACGGAATCATCGAACCCGTAGGGTATATTCCGCGCTCGATACGCTCTTCAATGCGACGTCGAATGCGTATATAAACCGGGGTGACATCTACTGTTTCAGCCATTGTTCACCTGCCACGCTCCTCATGCCGTTCTTTTCACCGTTGTCGGCAAAGCGGAACTTTGTAGGCAAAATCACCGATTTACAATGCTCCACAAAACGCATGTCCTTATCGAACTCAATCGAGCTCTGATAGAAAACAGGCGTCCCCTCGTCCTGCTGAAGCAGTTCGGCCTCTTCGGCATTCAGGCGCGAAATCGAAACATGTTCACGCCCATGCTCCACGCGCACGCCGCCTTCTTGAAGCAAAACATCGTACAGGCTTTCTTGCGTATAGTCGTGATTGGGAAGCGATGGACACAGGGACAGGTTAACGTGAGCCGTCTCGATTGATGCCGGCTCGCCCTCAATAAGTCGAACGCGCTGCATGCGAAGCAAAGGAGCGTCTACGGCAACCCCAAGCTTGTCGGCAAGTGTCTCATCCGCCTCGAGAGTCTCGGTGGAAACCAAGCGAGAAGAGGGGTGCAAGCCTGCAGTCCGCACGGCATCGGAAAAGTTATACGTCTCCTGGAAGATATTGAGCGGTTTGGGAGGACACACATACGTACCCGATCCGCGGCGGCTTTCGAGCGTTCCGCACGAAATGAGCCGCATAATACCGGCGCGCAACGCCGTACGCGAAACGCCAATCTCTTCACACAGCACGCGCTCGGCCGGCAGACGATCGCCGCCGCCGAGCTGATAGTGCTGGATATACCAAAGAACTCCCTCAACAGCACGATCTTTGGGGGGAATTGCATAAGATTCGCCTGCCATTGCACAGACTCCTCATTCAGAAACGTATGCCGCCAAAATTAGGCCAGCCCTCCCATGGCATCAAATTCGGCCTTAATCTTCTCGGCGACATTCCGATACGACTTATATAGACTTGAATCGCGTTTGACTTCGTCGGTCATAACGGGAATCTCTAATTTGGAAACCTCGTCTTTTCCCGTCTGAACCGCCACAACAACGCCCATACCAAGACACATATTACGCTTGGCAGCGTTCATTTTTGCCGCCTTAGCGGGATTTGCCAGGATACGCTGGGCAAATTCCTGTTTTGAGACCGCTTCCTCGGCCTCTGGATCGCCCGCTTCGGCCACTTCGCACTGCAACACGTCCGCATAGTCAAAAATCTTTGGCTCTGCACCGCGCTGATGTACGGCCCACTTGCGGCGCGTGGCATCCTGGTAGATAGCCGGCAAAAACGTAAACCGCGGCGGGTCCAAAATCGTATCCGTGATGGTAAACACATCGGGATCAAAGGCATCCTGCGGGTTTTTCTTCTTGAACAGCCCCATATCAGCCTCCCGTACTAGCATTAAACAACTCAAGCTGAATATAGCACCAATTTCAAGCCGCCGCCTTACCCTATCGGTACGCGGCGTCTATGGCTCGCCCAGCGGGAAAGTTCACGGACGAGGGCCGGGGTGCCTGCCTTGTTTTGAGAAGTGGGCTCCGCGAACTTCTCAAAACAAGGCAGGCACCCCGGCACCGCCAGCAAATAGCGGACACTCCGCATGCAATCTATGCAAACAAACAAGTACGTTTAGCTACATTCGGTAAGATCGAGCACGCTGCCCTTCACGATAAGCGCCGGCTCCAGAACGACTTCTTCGGCACGCCTGCCGCCCCTACCGGCAAGACGCTTGGACATGCAGCCAAAAGCATGCTCCGCAAGGACACCAGGATCCTGCTCAATCGCGGTCAGCGCCGGCTCAAAGAGAACGTCGGCCGCCGAGTTGTCATAGCTCACCACCGAGATATCGCCCGGGATGCTCTTCCCCATCTCGTGCAAGCGCTTGAGCAGACCGAGGGCGATGTTATCCGAACTTGCGAACACAGCGGTGGCATCAGTTGCGAGCACCGCCTCCGAGGCCTCGTAGGCGCTCGGAATGTAGTACTCGCTCTCAAACTCCAAACGTGCGTCGATAGGCAAGCCAACCTCGCGCAGCGCGCGCTCATAGCCGGCAAGTCGCTTACGCCCCGTATTGGAACGGCGCGCGTTAACCAGGCAGGCAATGCGACGGTGACCCTGCTCGATCAGATAGCGAGTGGCCATGTAGCCACCCATCTCGTGGTCGAACATCACTTTGTCGCACTCGAGCCCCTCAATGGCACGGTCGACCATCACGGCAGGGATAGGCAGATGGCTGACTTCTTCGCGCAGGGCGCGGTCGTCGGAAAACTCGTCGCCCACGACCAGGAAGACGCCATCGACGCCGCGCGTCACCAGCTGGCGCAGCAGCTCCAGATCGTCATCGGCGCTTCCGCCCGAGCTGGTAATGAAGAGCGCATAGCCGTCCTCGCGGCAGCGCTTTTCCAGGCTACCGGCGAGCGAGGCAAAAAAGCGGCTCTCGATGTTAGGGACGATAAGGCCCAGCGTGCGCGACTCGCGCATGACCAGACTACGCGCAATCTGGTTAGGAACATAGTGGTTGCGCGCCGCGACCTCCTTGATGAGCTTGCGGTTTTCTTCCGAGATGCGACAGGGCCGATTATTGAGAACAAGCGAGACCGACGAGGGGGAAAGCCCCACCTCCTGGGCGATCTGCTTGAGGGTGACTTTGTTGGCCATCTCGCTCCTTCCAGGTTTACGCGCAATCTCTTGAAAGTATAGCGACCGCCCCTCTACCTCGGTGATAAACACTTTACCAATCCGGTAGACGGCTGTTTTATCGCCGCCAGCGCACCAAATCCGTCCGGGTGGGGTATATTGCAATCGATTGATGACAACGACCACCAAAAGGCGGATATTCGTATGCACGAGAACGACTTTTTTAACGAGGACCTGCTGTGCGCGCTTGCTGGCGTTGCCGGCGAGGACAACGTGCTGATGAGCGAGCCCATGCGCGAGCACACCACGTTTAAGATCGGCGGCCCGGCCGACGTCTTTGTCACGCCCGATACCGAGCAGGGCCTCGTCGCCACGCTCGACACCTGTTATCGCTGCGACCTGCCGCTCACCATCGTGGGCAACGGCTCCGACCTGCTCGTCGGCGACAAGGGTATCCGCGGCGTCGTCGTGGCGTTGGGCGAAGGCCTCTCCGACATTACGGTCGACGGTACGCACGTCACGGCGGCGGCCGGCGCCTTGCTTTCCGATGTCGCCGCGGCGGCAGCCGAGGCCGGTCTCACCGGCATGGAGCCCATCTCGGGCATCCCCGGATCGGTCGGCGGCGCCTGCTACATGAACGCCGGAGCTTACGGCGCCTGCATGGCCGATGTGCTGGAGTCCGTGCGCGTCTACAAACCTGCTCGCCAGCTCGACGACGGCACCCGCGGCAGCGGCAACATCATCGAGTTCGATGTCGATGAGCTCAACCTAGGTTATCGCAAGAGCCGCATCGCCGACGACGGCTTTACCGTGCTTTCAGCCACCTTCAACCTCGCCCCGGGCAACGCTGCGATGATCAAGGCCGACATGGACGACTACCGCCAGCGCCGCGAGGACAAGCAGCCGCTCGACATGCCGAGTGCCGGCTCCACCTTCAAGCGCCCCGAGGGCCACTTTGCCGGCAAACTCATCATGGATGCCGGCCTGCGAGGACACGCCGTTGGCGGCGCGCAGGTGAGCGAGAAGCACTGCGGCTTCATCGTCAACGCCGACCACGCCACCGCCGCCGATGTCGACGAACTCATCCGCCACATCCAGGCAACCGTCAAAGACCAATTCAACGTAGACCTAGAACCCGAAGTCCACCGAGTCGGCGAATTCCTCTAAAAAAGAGAAGGCCCCGAAAGGGGCCTTCACCATATTTATTCAGATAACCCAGTCCGGTGTGTCACGCCTTGGACCCGGAAGGTCCGGGGCCGGGGGCGAAGCATAAGGTTGGCCGCGAGTTCCGCACGCAAAGAAGGCCACTTAATGTGGCCTTCGTCTTGCGCAGGACTGTAGAGCAGGCAACCTTATGCTTCGCCCCAAGTCCCGGACCAACTTGCTTCAAACCGCAGCTACGACAGCGCAATACCGCCAAGCCAGCCCCAACGCACGCCAGAGCCAGTGCCATAGAAGCTAATAAACGAATCAAGCGACTTAGACGTAATGGCACCCTCGTTGCTCATAACGATACCGCCGCCAACGTAGATACCCACATGACCGTAGATAAGGCCCGGAGCACCCGTGCCGCTGTGCGAGGAATCGGCCACGATCATGCCCACCTGCAGCGCCGAGCGGTCGGAGCTATAGCACCATGCGTTAAACATATCGCATGCGTTGCCGCCAAAATAGCCCACGCCGGCGTTACGGAAGACATTGGTAACCCACGCCGCGCACCAGTTCTGACCCGGCGAAGGCGTGGAGTAGCACGCGTTGACGACGGCCTGCTGTTTGCCCGAGCCGGCATTCTGCTGCGGAGTTCCGGGCGCATACGATCCACCGCCCGAGCTCGAACCACCCGAGTAGGAATTGTTCTTGTTCGCGGCGGCAGCGGCAGCGGCGGCCTTCCTGGCAGCCTCCTCAGCCTGGGCGGCAGCGAGGATCTCGGAATCGCGCTGAGCCATGAGCTCCTTGACGTCGTCGGAAAGACCGTTCAGCACGGTCTGGACTTCTTGCTGCTTGGCCTGCATATCCTGCATCTGAGCAGTCTGCTGGTCCTTGAGCTTCTCTAAGTCAGCTTTCTGCGACTCAAGCTCGGTCTTTTGCGCATCGAGCTCTTCCTGGATGGTCTGAATGTCCTCGATGGCGTCGCGGTCGCTCTTGTTGATCTTCTCAACGTAATGCGCGTTGGCGACGAGTTCCTCAAACGAGCCAGAGGCCAGCAGCAGCGACAGGATGTTCGTGCCGCCGGACTTGTAGCTGGCGGCCACGCGATCGGAAAGGTCGTTGCGCTTCTTCTTGAGCTCGGCCTTCTTTTCATCGATCTGGGCCTGCGTGTCGTCAATCTTGCCCTGGACATTCTCGATGTCGTTGAGGGTCTGGGCATTCTTGTTGGCCAGCGCCGCATACTCATTTGCGATGCTGTCGAGCTGGGCCTGAACCTCGTCGAGCTGGGCCTGGGCGGCATTCAGTTTATCGGTGGTTTCTTTGGAAGCCTCCGCCGCATGGGCGCGAGCGGGCAGGCCAAAAAGAATTGCCGCAGAAGCGGCGCCGAACAGGGCCTTGAGGGCAGTGCGGCGCGAGAGCTCCTGGGAAAGGATGGAATCGCTGTTTGGTGACATATGTACTCCGTTACATGTTTATTTATATGTCGCTCAACTCATACATATTAGCGTACATATGGCGCGTCCCAATGATTTCCACGAACGGCAGGAAACTACAAGGTCAGCGGCTCGTAAGCAAATGCCAAAGATCAGGTTATGCGTACGCAAGCTCTTCTGATGAGTACGTTAGCACAGTCCTCTGCTTTTCCTACAGCGCACGATTTGGGCGTCCCTGCCTGCGCTATACTCCCCTGAAGAAGTGTTCCTGATTCGATAGGAGACTACATGTCCAAAGCACTCGACCCCAAAGACACCTGCGTCCTCGTTACCGGTGGCGCCGGTTTTATCGGCTCGCACACCGTCGTTCAGCTGCTCGAGGGTGGCTACCAGGTCGTCATCGTCGATGATCTCTCCAACTCCAGCGCCGTCGCCGTCGACCGCGTCAAGACCATCGTGGGCGACGAGGCCGCCAAGAACCTCACCTTCTACGAGGCCAACGTGCTCGACCGCGATGCGATGAACAAGATCTTCGATACCCATCAGATCGACCGCGTCATCCACTTTGCCGGCTTTAAGGCCGTCGGCGAGTCGGTGAGTAAGCCCGTCGAGTACTACCACAACAACATCGAGAACACCCTGGTGCTCATCGACGTCATGCGCAACCATGGCTGCAAGTCCATCATCTTCTCGAGCTCCTCGACCGTCTACGGCGACCCGGACAACCCGCCCGTCACCGAGGAGGATCCTAAGAAGCCCGCGACCAACCCCTATGGTTGGACCAAGTGGATGATCGAGCAGATCCTTATGGACGTCCACACCGCCGACCCCGAGTGGGACGTCGTGCTGCTCCGTTACTTCAACCCCATCGGCGCTCATCCGTCGGGCCTGATCGGCGAGGACCCCAAGGGCATCCCCAACAACCTGGTGCCCTATGTCGCCCAGGTCGCCGTGGGCAAGCTCGAGGCCGTTCAGGTCTTTGGCAACGACTACCCCACCCCCGACGGCACCGGCGTGCGCGACTACATCCACGTGTGCGATCTGGCCTCTGGTCACGTTGCCGCCCTCAACTGGATGAACGGCAAGACCGGCGTCGAGATCTTTAACTTGGGCACCGGCACCGGCACCTCGGTACTCGAGGTCGTCGCCGCCTTCTCCAAGGCTTGTGGCAAGGAGCTGCCCTACGTGATCCGCGAGCGCCGCGCCGGCGACATCGCTGCCAACTGGTGCGACGCCTCCAAGGCCGAGCGTATGATGGGCTGGAAGGCCCAGTACGACATCGCGGACATGTGCCGCGATAGCTGGAACTGGCAAAGCCACAACCCCAACGGCTTCGCCGACGCCGAGTAGCAAAAAACCTACATACCGCTCTTGCCCCGATCTCACGTTGTGAGGTCGGGGCTTTTTCATGGCATGTAACCATTCGCCGAAAATCGACCAACTTTTTTATCTTGCCTGTACATGTTTAAACAACATGTTTTACAATAGGCATATCGAATCAGAACATCGGAGGCGGACTGCACACCCATCGGCAGGCCGACCCCACAACAAGAAGGTTGGTGAGCGCATTCATGGAGCGTGCAAGCGGCGTCCTCATGCCCGTCTCATCTCTGCCCGGACCATACGGAATCGGCGGCTTTGGCTGGAATGCCTACGACTTCGTCGATTTTCTCGCCTCGTGCAAACAACATTACTGGCAGATTCTGCCCCTTACGACGACCAGCTATGGCGATTCGCCCTATCAGTCGTTCTCGGCCCGCGCAGGCAACCCCAACTTTATCGACTTTGCCGAGCTTATCGAGGCAGGGTATCTGGAGCAGCGCGATATCGATGGCGTGTACCTGGGTTCTGACCCCAGTAACGTCGACTACGGTGCCATCTTTGGCGGCCGCCGTCAGATTCTCGACCGCGCCGCCGAGCGCTTTGCTGCCGACAAGCCGGCCGATTTCGATGACTTTATCCAGGCCAACGAGGACTGGCTCATCCCCTACTGTGAGTTCATGACCGTCAAAGAGGAGTGCGGTCTCAAGGCGTTTTGGGAGTGGCCCGCGGAGCTCCGCACCCGCGGCGAGGCTTCCGCCAAGGTCTGCGCCGACCATCCGGCGCGTATGCTCTACCACCAGATGACGCAGTACTTCTTCGATCGCCAGTGGAGCCGCCTCAAGGCCTATGCCAACGAGCGCGACATTCTCATCATCGGCGACCTGCCCATCTACGTCTCGCGTGACTCCGTCGAGATGTGGGCGACGCCTGAGCTCTTTAAGATCGACGCCGCCGGCAATCCCGTGAGCGTCGCTGGCACGCCGCCCGACCAGTTCTCGGCCACCGGCCAGTACTGGGGCAACCCCATCTACGACTGGGACGCCATGGAGTCCGACGGCTTCTCCTGGTGGGAGGGCCGCATTCGCGCCGCCCTCGACATGTACGACGTCATCCGCCTGGATCACTTCCGCGGCTTCGAGGCCTATTGGGAGGTGCCGTTCTCCTCGCCCGATTCGTCCTACGGTTCGTGGACGCAGGGTCCCGGCCTCAAGCTCTTCAAGACGCTCGAGGAAAAGCTCGGCACGCTGCCCATCATCGCCGAGGACCTGGGTTTCCTCACCCCCGGTGTCATCGACATGCGCGACAACTCGGGTTTCCCCGGCATGAAGATCCTGCAGTTCGCCTTTGAGGGCACCAACTCGTACTACCTGCCGCATAACTACATCGCCAACACCGTCGCCTACGTGGGCACCCACGACAACGAGACGGCGCGCGGCTGGTTTGAGGGAACGGCCACCCCGCGTCAGCGCGAGCAGGCAGCCCTGTACACCCATCAGCAGGCCGGCGAGCCTATCACCGACGCGCTCAACCGAACCATCGCAGCCAGCGTGAGCGACACGTGCATCTACACCATGCAGGACCTGCTCAACTTGGGCAACGAGGCGCGCATCAACACCCCTGCCACACTGGGCGGCAACTGGACCTGGCGCATGCTCGACGGCGCCATCACCCGCGAGCTCGAGCACAAACTCACCGACTGGACCGAGACCTACTTCCGCATCCCGTCGGAAGCCGAAATCGAGCTTCCTCAATAGGAGCTACCGCGCCCGACCCCTCCCCACCGTGCGGACGCGCTTGCTTTTCCCGCGCGAGGCCACCCCAATCCCCTCGCGCGGGCTTCTTATGAATTGCAGACATGAAACAACCCATCACAGGAGAAAACATGCCCCAAATTAACCTCATGGAACTCGCCGAGCAGTCTTTTGGCACCTCGCTCGAGCAGCTCGATGACCGTCGCATTTACAAGCTGCTGGTCAAACTCGTGCAGGAGCGCTCCGCCGCCCGCCCGCTCAACAACGGCAAGAAAAAGCTCTACTACATTTCCGCCGAATTTTTGATCGGTAAGCTGCTCATCAACAACATGATCGACCTCGGCATCTACGACGAGGTTAAGGACCAGCTCACCGCCGCAGGCCACGACCTCAACAAGATCGAGGAGTTCGAGGCCGAGCCGTCACTCGGCAACGGCGGCCTGGGCCGCTTGGCCGCATGCTTCCTGGATTCTATCGCCACGCTGGGCTTGACCGGCGATGGCGTGGGCCTCAACTATCACTACGGTCTGTTCCGTCAGCGCTTTGTCGACAACCAGCAGAAGGCCGTCCCCGACGAGTGGCTCGGTGAGCAGGACATCCTAGTCGACGATGACCGCTCCTACACCGTCGAGTTCGGCGATTTTGCCGTTACCTCCAAGCTCGTCAACATCGATGTGCCCGGTTACGGCCAGCCCACCAAGAATCGCCTGCGCCTGTTCGACCTGGCGAGCGTCGACGACGGCCTGGTCCCCGGCAGCTCCATCGACTTCGACAAGACCGAGATCGCCAAGAACCTCACCTTGTTCCTCTACCCCGACGATTCCGACGAGCAGGGCCGCCTGCTTCGCATCTACCAGGAATACTTCATGGTGAGCAACGCCGCCCAGCTCCTGATCGACGAGGCCATCGAGCGCGGCAGCAACCTGCACGATCTGGCCGACTACGCCGTGGTCCAAATTAACGACACGCACCCCACCATGGTCATCCCCGAGCTCATTCGCTTGCTCACCACCGAGCATGGCATCGAGTTTGACGAGGCCGTGACCATCGTACGCTCCATGGTCGCCTACACTAACCACACGATTCTTGCCGAGGCGCTCGAGAAGTGGCCGCTCGCCAGCCTGCAGAAGGTCTCCCCTGCCATCGCCGACATTATCGTCAAGCTCGATGAGATCGCGAAGGCCGAGCACGATGACCCGCGCGTCGCCATCATCGACGAATACGACACCGTCCACATGGCCCACATGGACATCCACTTTGGCTTCTCCATCAACGGCGTAGCCGCCCTCCACACCAAGATCCTGGAGGACACCGAGCTTCATCCGTTCTACGAGATTTATCCCGAGAAGTTCTCCAACAAGACCAACGGCATCACCTTCCGCCGCTGGATCCATGGGGCCAACCCCGCGCTCGCCAGCCTGCTCGACGATGTGATCGGCACCGACTGGCGCAGCACCGGCGATCTGAGCAAACTCGCCAAGTTCGCCGACGACAAGGATGTTCTTGAGCGCCTGGCCGCCACCAAGACCGAGGCCAAGGCCATCATGCGCCAGTTCATGGCGCTCGAGCAGGGCGTGACCATTCCCTCCAACGCCATCATCGACGTCCAGGTCAAGCGCATCCACGAGTACAAGCGCCAGCAGATGCTCGCGCTCTACATCATCTGGAAGTACCTCGATATCAAGAACGGCAATAAGCCTAAGCACCCCGTCACCATCATCTTTGGCGGCAAGGCGGCCCCTGCCTACACTATCGCGCAGGACATCATCCATCTGATCCTGACGCTGTCGCAGTGGATTGCAAACGACCCCGACGTGGCTCCCTACCTGCAGGTTGTCATGATCGAGAACTACAACGTCACCGCCGCCGAGCGCGTGATTCCCGCCGCTGACATCTCCGAGCAGATCAGCCTGGCCTCCAAGGAGGCGAGCGGCACCTCCAACATGAAGTTCATGCTCAACGGCGCCCTAACCCTGTGCACGCTCGACGGTGCCAACGTGGAGATTGCTGAGCTCGTGGGCAACGAGAACATCTATACCTTTGGTGCCTCGTCCAAACAGGTCGAGCAGCTCTACGCCGACGGCACCTACAACGCCGGTGCGCTCTACCGCAAGCCCGGAATTAAACTGCTGGTGGACTTCATCACCAACCCCGCCTTTATGGCGACCGGCAACGCCGAGCGCCTGCAGCGCCTGCACGACGACATTAAGGGCAAGGACTGGTTTATGGCCCTGCTCGACATCGAGGAGTACATCCAGACCAAGGAGCGCGTGTTGGCCGACTACGAGGACCAGGACGCCTGGATGCGCAAGACGCTCATCAATATCGCCAACGCCGGCACCTTCTCGTCTGACCGCACGATCTCCCAGTACAACGACGAGATTTGGCACCTGAGCTAATTTCGCTTCCCTTACCCATCCTCTTGAGAAACGGAGTCGTGGCAACACGGCTCCGTTTTTTGTGCCCGCACGTTACCCTGCGACCCAACTCGGCCAAACAATCTCGATCTGTAACAACTACTCGGTAAAAACGGTCCCAGCTGTTACAGATTGAGACATACCGGCCCCTCCCCTTGGGTTTATCTCGATCTGTAACATCTAGCAGCTGAAATTCACCTTTGGTGTTACAGATTTAGATGAAATGGTTAGCTCAGCGGAACCGTCTCGATCTGTAACATCTAACGTCCGAAATCAGCCTCACCCGTTACAGATCGAGACAAACGACCGGTCAGACAGCCCCAACACAAAGAAAGGCTCCCCTCTCGCCCAGTGGACGGGAGGGGAGCCTTATATGTGACCGCGGCAAAAGGATGGCAATACCGCAGTCGCCCAAAGGGAGGGCCTGGATGCACCGGGCCTAGATAAGGTTCTTGCCAGAAACCTTATCGAAGAGGTGGGTCGCGTTCTTCTCGAACTTGAACCAGATGGTGTCGCCAGCCTTGAGCGCGCCCTTGGCCTCGAGGTCGACGACGGGGATAATCAGGACAAACTGGCCGTCGGGAGCGGTCACGTGGACATGCTCGGTCGAGCCCATGAGCTCGGTCACCTCGACGGTACCCTGGAGCGCGCCCTCCTCGCCCTTGTCGGCAAGCAGGATCTGCTCGGGACGCACGCCGGCCGTGATCTCCTTCACGTCGCCGCCGTCCCAGTTGAGGGCAAGCTGAACGCAAGTCTCGGGGGCGAGCGCCACGTTCATATCCTCGGTCTTGACGGTAAAGCCGTTGCCCGAGCGCACCAGCTGGGCATCGAAGAAGTTCATCTGCGGCACGCCGATGAAGCCGGCGACGAAGATGTTCGCGGGATGGTTGAAGACCTCCTGCGGCGTGGCGATCTGCTGGACAACGCCGTCCTTCATGACCACGATACGGTCACCGAGGGTCATAGCCTCGGTCTGGTCGTGAGTAACATAAATGAACGTGCCCTTGATCTCGTGGCGCAGCTTAATGAGCTCGGCACGCATCTGGTTACGAAGCTTGGCGTCCAGGTTGGACAGCGGCTCGTCCATCAGGAAGACCTTGGGGTCACGCACGATGGCGCGGCCGATAGCGACACGCTGGCGCTGGCCGCCGGAGAGCGCCTTGGGCTTACGGTCGAGGTACTCGGTAATGCCCAGAATCTCGGCAGCAGAGCGAACCTTGCGGTCGATCTCGTCCTTGGGAACCTTCTTGAGCTCGAGCGTAAATGCCATGTTCTCGTACACCGTCATATTGGGGTACAGAGCGTAGCTCTGGAACACCATGGCGATGTCGCGGTCCTTGGGCGCCACGTCGTTGACACGCTTGCCGTCGATGAGCACATCGCCCGAGGTAATGTCCTCCAGGCCGGCGATCATGCGCATCGTCGTGGACTTACCGCAGCCAGAGGGGCCAACGAGGACGACGAACTCCTGGTCGTGAACGGTGAGGTTGAAGTCCTCTACAGCGAGCACACCGTCCTCGGTAACCTTGAGGTTGTGCTTCTTCTCCTCGGTCTTCTTCTTTTTGCCAAAGAAGCCCTTCTTTTTTGACTCGTTGTTGGGATACACCTTCTGAACATGTTTGAGAACGATCTCGGCCATGTCTCTACCTTTCGATATGCGGCGCCGCGCTGAGGGGCGCCGCCAAAACTTGCAAAACAGTTACGGCATCAGCCCTTGACGGCACCTGCCACCACACCGTCGATGATGTACTTCTGACAGAGGATGTACATGATAACGATGGGGATAACGACCATCATGATGCAGGCCATCATGGGGCCGAGCTCGACGTGGCCGTAGCCGCCGCGGAAGTACTGGATCAAGATAGGAATGGTCTTGTACTTGGTGGAGTCGAGCGTAAGGTAGGGCAGCAGATAGTCGTTCCAGACCCACATGGTCTCGAGGATGCCGACCGAAAGATAGGTGGGCTTCATGATGGGAAGGACGATCTTAAAGAACACCTGGACCGGGTTGCAGCCATCAATCATGGCCGCCTCCTCGATCTCGAGCGGGATGTTCTTTACAAAACCGGCGAACATAAAGACCGCCAGGCCCGCGCCAAAGCCGAGGTAGATAAAGCAGATGTTGAACGGCGTGTTGAAGCCGATGCGGTCCGCCAAATTGGACAGCGTGAACATGAGCATCTGGAACGGCACGACCATCGAGAACACGAACAGGTAATAGAAGAAGTTCGAGATCTTGTTGTTGACACGAACCACGTACCAAGCGCACATGGAGCAGCACACCAAGATCAGCACGACCGACGTGACCGTGATGATGAGCGAGTACATAAATGCCGAGGCAAAGCCCTGCTCGTTAAGGGCGTGCATGTAGTTTGCGAGGCCGTTGAACGTCTCGGGCGTGAGCAGATCGAATGCCGTGGTGGTGCTGATTGCGGTCGCTTTCTTAAAAGAATTAAGCGCAATCATGAACACGGGGTAGATCCACGCGAGCGACAGGATCGTAAAGAAAATCGAGAGCGCGCGGTTGATAACCTTATCGCGTTTCATTACTGCTGCACCTCCTTGGACCTCGTGGCCTTAAGCTGGATCATGGAGATGGCCACGACCAGGATGCAGAAGATAACCGCCTTGGCCTGACCAATGCCCTGCCATGCGATACCGGCACGCGAATAGAACGTGTTGTAGATGTTCAGGGCGAGCATCTCGGTGGAGTGCGCGGGGGCGCCGCCGGTAAGGGCGAGGTTCTGGTCGAACAGCTTAAAGCCGTTGGTGATGGACAGGAACAGGCAGATGGTGATGGTCGGCATCAGGTTAGGGATCTTAACCTTCCAAAACGTCTGCCATGCCGTAGCGCCGTCGACCTTGGCGGCCTCGATGTAGTCGGACGGAATGGACTGCAGACCAGCGATGTAGATGATCATCATGTAGCCGACCTGCTGCCACAGGGTCAGGATGATAAGGCCCCAGAAGCCAGCAGCAGAGTTAAGAGCGATGAGCTGGGCGCCCACGTTGGAGAGCAGGCAGTTGATCAGAATCTGCCAAATGTAGCCCAGCACGATGCCGCCGATCAGGTTAGGCATAAAGAAGATCGTACGGAAGATGTTGGTGCCTTTGAGCGCCTTGCGGGTGAGCGCCTGCGCAATGGCCAGGGCGATCACGTTGATGAGCACCGTCGACAGGAAGGCAAACGCCACGGTAAAGAAGAACGACGTGGAGAACTGCGGATCGGACAGCGCACGCACGTAGTTCTCGATACCGACAAAGTGCGCGTTACTAATGATAATAAACTGGCAGAACGAGAGATAGAAGCCCTGGATAAAAGGGATCACGAACCCGATCATAAACGCCAGGCACGTGGGCAGCATAAAGAGCGGCCACCAGCGCTTGAGTGCTTTGCCCATAAAAGGGTCCTTTCAATATGCAGGGGGCGGGCAAACCAACGTCTGCCCGCCCCCTGTCGCTAATCAGATAGCTTGGGCAGCAACTGCTTACTCGGAAGCGGCCTTCTCGGTCTTCCAGCCATCGACGAAGGCGTTCTTGACGCCGTCCCACTTGCTGTTATCGGCAGCGTAGGCAATCAGAGCCTGCTTGAGGTTCTTCTTCCACTCCTCGGAGGGAATGTAGACGAAGTCCCAAGCGACGGTCTTCTTGCCGTCCTTGGCCATGGCAACGGCCTGCTGCGAGAAGACGTTGGTGGTCTCCTTGGCGCTCTTGAACGGAGCGGTCAGACCCATCTTGTCGGCGATGATGCTGGTCGGGGTGTCAGCGGTGACGCACCAATACATGAAGTCCTCGGTGGCCTTCTGGGCATCCTCGGAAGCCTGGGAACTGACGCACCAGTAGTTCTCGCCGCCGGAGCACAGGCCCTGGTTCTCCTCGCCGTCAACACCGATGTAGATCGGCATCATGCCAATCTGATCGTCGGTCATGCCGGCCTTGACGAGGTCAGAGTAGGCCCAAGAGCCGTTCTGGTAGAAGACGGCCTTGCCGGTTGCGAACTCGTTGGTGGCGTCGTCGCCGGTCTTGGAAGCAAGCTGCGAAGGATCGCAGGTGGAGTCGGTGATGTACAGGTCGAAAATCTGCTTGTAGTTGTCGAGGAACTCACCCTTGATCTCGTCGTCCTCCTGGTTGTGCTCCTTCTCAAACTCGTAGTAGAGCGGCATGTTGGCAAGGTGGGTGGTGTAGCGCCAGCTGGAGGAGTCGTCCATGCCGGCGGAAGTGAAGGCACCCTCGACACCAAGCTCGTCCTTGCGGGCCTGGATGTCGTCGGCACAAGCCTTCAGCTTGTCGAAGGAGTTGATGTCCTCGGCCTTGTAGCCAGCCTTCTCGAGCAGCTGCTTGTTGTAGATGATGCCGAAGCTCTCCTGGACCCAGTCGATGCACACATCCTTGCCGTCGGACTGCAGAGCCAGGGAGTCGTCAATGAGCTCACCGCGGAGCTTGGTATCGGACAGGTCGGCGCAGTAATCCTTCCAGTTCTTAAGACCGGTGGGGCCGTTGACCTGGAACAGGGTCGGAGCGGAGCTCTTGGACATCTCGGACTTGAGCTTCTCCTCGTAGGTGTTGGAGGCAGCGGTCACGATCTTGACCTCGACGCCCTTCTCCTTCTTATAGGCCTTGGCGATCTCCTTCCACTCCTTGTCGACCTCGGGCTTGAATTGGAGGAAGTAGACCTCGGCAGCGTCACCAGAAGCAGAGGAGCCGGAGCCGGCAGAACCACCGCAACCCACGAGGCCCAGACCAAGAACTGCAGCCGCGGAACCAGCAAAGCCCAGGAACTGCCTTCTGCTCATTTCGTTCTTCATTACAATCCACCCTTTCACACCGTGGCGACACCCTTTGCCGCCGCCTTCGGAGATTGGCTCGGGGACTTTGCCCCTTTTGCTGATTTGAACGATACGCTATTTGGCTAGTTGTTTGAACAAGTATTACTAGAGCGGTAGAAAAACTTCGGTGAACGGTAATTTCAACTTGATACTTGACAAGTTTTTGATAAACAATTATTTGTTATCGAATGCAGAGAAAACGCCCGGTCAAGCCGATGTACCGTCGGTTTGACCGGGCGTTTTCTCTTTGAGGCCATGAGTCTCGTCAGGCTGCGAGCTAGCCGGCTATCGCTTGGAATTGACGCGGTAATGGAAGATCTCGGGGTGTGTGCGAGTGTGCGTCACCTCAAACAAGATGCCATCCGAGGTGTACGACTGACTCTCCATGACGGCAACGCAGTTGTATTTGCCGAGGTCAAGATAGCTGCAGTCCTCATCGTTGGCGAGCTCGACACTCACCGTACGACGGCTCGCCATCACTTTGACACCGCGCTTGTGCTCCAGATAGCCGTAAATAGAATCTGCCGCGATCTCGGGAGTCAGGCCCTTGGCGATCGACGCCAAAAAATAGCCATGGTCCACTTGGCGCGCGTTGCCGTTAAGGCTTCGGACACGCACTACGCGAATCAACTCCTCGCCCACCTTAAAGCCCAGGTGACGAGAGAGTTGCTCGGTGCAAACCAGATGTTCGAAAGACTTAACGTCCGTCGATGCAACGGCATTGTTGCGCTTTGCAAACTCGCCAAACGACTCAACCTCTTCGAGTGCGCCCAACATGTCGGTTTCGCCCTTAAGCCAAATAACGCGCACGCCCTTGCCGTGTATGGGCTGCACAAACATCCCGTCGGCCAGCATGCTCAAAGCGCGGCGGACGGTATTGCGCGTGCAGCCAAATTCCGCGGTCAGCTCGGCTTCGGTTGGCAGCATCTCCTGAAACGCATAGGTCCCATTAATGATGCGCGAGCGTATTTCTCGGTAGATTCCTTCGTATATCGCTTTTGGCATTGTTTCACCTCTACATTATTCATTTCCGGCTAGGCACGATAGCATTTCTTAAAGTTGTTTAAACCGAATATCGGTAAAGCGACAGGATTTAACCGTTGACGGTTTCTGTCATGCCCAAATCGGTTTCGCTCAAAACTGCCGGTACGACAATCGTCTGGTCCTCTACAATGAATCCATTGTTTAAACGTTTCCCCACGCGCAACGCGCCTCGATATTCGGAAGGCAGAACATGCTGCAAAAAATCCAACGCTTTGGCGGGGCAATGTTCGCGCCCGCCATGCTGTTTTCTATATCAGGCCTCATGGTCGGCGTCTCCGCTCTCGCAACGACTGCGGACATCGTCGGCGATCTCGCCGTATACGGAACCCCTTGGTACGTTTTTTGGACCATCATCCAGCGCGGCTCGTGGACGGTCTTTAAACGCCTCCCGCTCCTTTTTGCCGTAGCGCTGCCCATCGGTCTTGCCCAAAAACAACCGGCTCGTTGCTGTCTCGAGGCTCTCGTCGCCTATTTTGCCTACTGCTTCTTTTTGAGCGAGATCATTAAGCTGAGCGGAGACAACCTTGGACTTGAGTACCCGTCATCTTTGACCTCCGCCAGCGGTATCACCGTCATCGACGGCATCAAGACGCTCGACACCGGCATTATCGGCCCGCTGGCGGTATCGGCAACCGTCGTTGCCATCCATGACCGCTTCTACGATGCCAAGGTTCCCGATTGGCTCGGCACCTTCTCGGGCTCCTCGCTGGTCTACCTCATCAGCTTTTTTGCCGTGTTCGCCCTTGCTGCTATCTCGGCCGCCATCGTGCCCTACGTATACGATGTAACCGATACGCTGCGTCACGCGCTTGCAGGCGTCGGTCCCTTTGGCGTGGGCATCTTTGTCTTTTTAGAACGAGCACTCGAGCCCTTTGGCCTGCACCACCTGCTCTACATGCCGATCTACTACGACAACCTGGTCATTAACGACGGCATCTACGCCACGTGGAGCAGTTTGCTCCCCATCCTCTCCCATAGCACGCGCCCCCTTAATGAACTTGCGCCGTGGGCCGGTTTTACCGCCACCGGCTGGGTCAAGCTCTTTGGCCTTCCTGCCATCGCAGCTGCGTTCTACTCCACCGCAAAACCCGAGCGCCGCGCCGGCCTCAGGGTCATCCTTGTTCCCGCCATCATCGCCTCGGTGGTTTGCGGCGTTACCGAGCCACTCGAGTTTCTCTTTATGTTCACCCACCCCGGGCTCTTTTTGCTCTACGCCGTCTTATCGTCTTGCCTTGCCACAACCATGAATCTCTTTGGCATCGTCGGCATCTTCTCGGGCGGCCTGATGGAGATGGCAGCCTTCAACTTTATTCCGCTCATGCGCACGCATGCCGGTGCCTATCTTTTGGCGCTCGGTATCGGCCTTGCCTTTAGCCTCATCTTTTTTGTTAGTTTTCGAGCACTCATCTTGGTCTATGACCTTAAGACACCGGGCCGCGAGGATCATGTTGCCAATCGCGCGGCAATCGATTGTTTAACGGGAAGCGACTTTGCCAAAGAGCAATCCCCCAATGACGAGGTCGATAGTCGATCCGATCAAGATCACGTCCTCGCTGAGCGGGTAATTCAGCTTTTAGGTGGCGTTGGCAATATCGTGGGCGCAACCAACTGCGCCACGCGCCTGCGCGTCGAGGTCGCAGACCCTTCCATCGTTGCAGATAACGCGTCGTTTGTCGCGGTGGGCGCCAAGGGCCTCATCATTACGGGCAAGACCGCCCAGGTGGTCATCGGCATCTCCGTTCCCCGCGTTAAAGAGCATTTTGACCAGATCATGGGCCTCGAGCCGGAATTTGTGCCCACCACCTCGGCCTCCCCTGCCGCCAGCGCAGCCCATAAGCGCGGCGATATTTGCTTCTTCGATATCGACGGAACGCTCGCCTGGCAAGACCCCAGGCTCGCCCAAGACCTTCCCGAAGACGAGCGGGACCTCTCCCCCTATCCCAACGAGGCGGTTTCGCAGGCAATCCGCGAGTTTGTCGCCAACGGCAACATGGCCTTTATCTGCACGGGACGTACCCTCAGCTGCATCCACCCCAAACTTCTTGAGCTGCCTTGGACCGGCATCGTCTGTCTTGCGGGCGGTTACGCCGAGATCAACGGACACGCAATTCGCGATCTGTCGATGACGCCCAGCATGCTGCAGCATCTTGCCCCCTATCTTGAGCAATCGGGCGAGGTCATCCGCTTTGAGGGCCTCAACGGCGTCGTGCGCATGAGTGCCGATGCCCCCGATGCCCCCGGATACGCGCGCACCCTGGGCGACGCAGTCACGCAGCTGCAACATTACAGTGTCTACAAGATCTTGATGTCTACATCGCTCGCCAACCACATCGCTCAAGATAAGGCACTTGAGCCGCTGCTGTGCTTTAACGAGCTCGAACTCGAGGTAACCGAAATCTCGCCCCGCGAATGCACGAAGCGCGGGGGCATCCAGTCTGTACTCGACGCCCTCGACCCCCACCACGGAACCGTATACGGCATTGGCGACGCCAGCAATGACGTCTCGCTGATGAACGCCGTCGATGTCGGCATTGCGATGGGCAACGCACCGGACTATCTCAAGGATAAGGCCGATTACGTGACCGACACCGTCGATCACGACGGTGTCGTTGCGGCGCTCGAGCATTTTAGGCTGATTTAGGCGCGCTCCATCAAACGCACGCCCGTTGTCCTAAATCGCCAAAACTGCCGCGCCAAACGCCCTGATGTGGCAATATGTTGTCTGCATATTGCATCAATGCAACCTCAGAAAGAATGCGAGAACCCGTGTCCAGTCCGTTTACCAGCTTTTTAGCCCAGCACTTTGACCAGATTAACGACTATCTGGCCACGTTCTTTGACGGACAGGCGACCTCTGCCGATATCGAGCGCTACCTGTATGCGCCGCTCTCGGCTTTTACGGCCAACGCCGGCAAGCGCCACCGCCCGCTTATCTGCATGCTCGCCGCAACCGCAGTGGGCGGTAGCTTTGAGAGCGCCCGCAGCGCCGCGGCAGCCATCGAGCATTTCCAGTCGGGCGCGCTGATCCACGACGACATCGCCGACAACGGACAGCTTCGTCGAGGCAAGCCCTGCATGCACCTTACCGAGGGCACGGGCCTTGCCATCAATTGTGGCGACCTGGCGCTCACCATGGTCACCAAGACGGTTCTCGACGACCCTACGCTGGAGTCCGACGTGAAGCTGCGCGTGCTCCACGAGCTTACCGAGATGATCGTCCGCACCATCGAGGGCCAAGCGCTCGACCTGGGTTGGGTCCGTGACGGGCGCTTTGATATCTCGGTTGATGACTACCTGGACATGGCGACGCACAAGACCGCGTTTTACAGCGGAGCCACGCCGCTTGCCACCGGAGCCATTATCGGCGGCGGCAGCGATGAGCAAATCGAAGCGCTGCGCGCCTTTGGCCTACACACAGGCCTCGCCTTTCAGATTCAGGACGACCTGCTCAACCTTGTCGGCACTAAGGAAGCCGCCAACAAGGACTTCCGCACCGACATCACCGAGGGCAAGCGCACGCTTGTCGCCGTACACGCCCTCTCTGATGAGCGCCACCACGACGAGGTCGAGGCGATTCTTTCCTCAGGCACCGATGATCCCGCGCAGCTCGCACGCGCCGTGGAGATCTTCCAGGAGACCGGCTCCATCGATTACGCCCACACTTACGCGCTCGACCTGACCGCTAAGGCCAAAGCGGCCATCGAGAACGTTGAGCTTGATCCGCACGCACGCGAGCTGTTCCTCTCCATGGCAGATTTCTTTGTGGAGCGCCTTAACTAACGGGGGTTATAAAACCTGTCAGCAGCGTATTTAGGCACAACTTGCTACACTGTTGAGTGCATGTTTATGCATCCCTTTGCGTTGTCTATCCGACAGACGCTCAAATAGTACGAATGGTACGCCGAAAGGGGTTCGTTCATGGAACCTATTACAACGGGCATGCAAGGAGCAGCCGTCGAGGACGTGCAGTCTCGTCTCCTGCAGCTCGGCTACACGATTGATGCCGCCGAAGTCACCGACAAGTACTTTGGAGCCACCACTGAGCAGGCCGTCAGCACCTTCAGGCTCGACAGCGGCCTTGCTGCCGGTCATGCCGTCGATATCCCCTGTTGGAGCGCCCTTGTAGACGCTTCGTATAAGCTGGGCGACCGCACCCTCTATCTGCGCATGCCCAATTTCCATGGCGCCGATGTGCAGGCCCTGCAGCGCGCTCTCAACGTTTTGGGCTTTGCCTGTGGCGAAGACGACGGCTACTTTGGTCCGCATACCGAGGCCGCCCTGCAGCAGTTCCAGGAAAATGTCGGCCTGTTTGCCGACGGCATGGCCTTCCAGGACACCTACGCCTACATCAACCGCCTGCACCATGTGTGGGAGGGCAAGCCCTCGGTCACCGAAGCCGAGTCCCGCATCGGTTTTGCTCGCGCCGCCAACGTGCTCGAGCGCTTTCAGATTGCCGTTATCGGCGAGGACCCCATCGCACGCAGTGTTGCGTCGCGTATGTGGAATATCGCCACGGCAACGACCGACAACAGCGGCATGATGCTCTGCGACTCCGAGGTCCCAACCGACGTTGACCTGGTGCTCGAGATCGCAAGCGACGAGCTGCCCGCCGACGCCGCACCGCGCGCCACGATTGCCCTCGCCGAGTGCCACAACCTAGCCCAGCGCATCCGCACTGCCAATGTCGCCGCACAGCAGAAGCCGGCACGCATTCGCATCGAGCTCACGGGCATGACGCGCTACAACGGCACCTTCACGGCCAGCGACGCGCAGACACTCGCCGTACGCCTGCTCGATGGCGTTTGCGATGCCCTCGCAGATTAGGTAAACTAAACGAGTTGCTTTTGGGCAACACCACACATTGGGACGTAGTTCAACGGTAGAACTCCGGTTTTTGGTGCCGGCTGTTGGGGGTTCGAATCCCTCCGTCCCAGCCCTTAAGAACACAGCGCTCCAGGCCCTTATGAACCTGGAGCGCTTTCTTGTGGGCAAGCGGAGGAATTCGAACCCGCAAGGGTGCGGAGCTGAGGAAACGCGAAGCGTTTTCCAGCGCAGCACGCAAGGAGCGAAGCGACGCAGCGGGGCGCGGCCGCCGAAAAGGCGGACGCGGAATCCCTCCGTCCCACAGCCGGCACTTGGGGACGTTCCTAAAGTGCCGGCACTAAAGGAACGTCTCCAAGTGCCGGCCTCCCAAAAATCTACCTTTAAAAGACAGGCGCCCCAAGCCCATTAGGACCAAGAGCGCCTAACATCAAGAAAATATCAGCCCAGTTCCGAAAAGCGAGCCGCATGCAACAACCAGGTAACCACAGGCCCCGGGAGAGCGGGGACACCGGCTTAGGTTTATCGCGAGTTCCGCACGAACAGGAGGCCACTTAATATGGCCTCCGTCGTGAGCAGGACTGTAGAGCAGGAAACCTAAGCCGGTGTCCCCGCTCTCCCGGGGCCGAACGCCCTAGTTGTTGAGCATGCGGTCGAAGCTTCCCGAGTCGCCATCCCGATAGTCGGCGGTCATCAGAATCTCCTGCGGAATGCGCCCGCCCTCGCGCAGCACATTGCGGAACTGCACGCGCGTGACCATGGGCAGATCTTTGATCGTCGCTGCCAGGTTCTGCGGCACACCCTGGTTGGCAGCCGCGGGCTCGCACTCTCCGCCGGCCTTCACGCGACGCTTATGCTCGGCGAGCATGGCGCGGTACATGCCGGCATGCAGGCGAATCTCAACCACATTGGCATTGCGAGCCTGCTCGACGATGCGCGCGCCCTCGCGGTCGATATCGCCCACGTAGTAGACGTAGTTAAAGCGATAGCCAATCTCGGCCAGATAATCATCCAGTGCGTGCGAGACGCTCGCCTTGCAGCCGCCGCCAAAAATCACGCCGCCCACCTTGGTACCAAAGAGCTTGGCATGTTTGCGTCCGCGCAGGAGCTTGACGATCTCGTCGTAGGTATCCAGGTTCTCGACCATAATGAACGGCTTGTCGGCACCCAGCGTAAAGAAGCCCGTAAAGTGCACGGGGCGATTGGGGGCGACCTTGATCGCCTGCATGCTAATGCCCTTTTCGGTCATACGTCTGATCAGGCGCTCACCGTGCTTGCCGTCAAAAGCCTTCTCGTCGTTAAAGATCTGGTAGGCACGCTGGCGGCGCGAGGCAACCGGCGTATCGGCACCTCGGTTCTGCTCGATCCAAGCCTGGATGGTTGCGATTTCCTCGGCAATCTTGCGGTTGGACATCTCGTTGTGCTGAGTGCGCTGCGGAGCCTTTTTGCCGTCCTTGCCCTCGACCTTTACGATCTGTGTCTGCTGCTCCTTGATCTTAGAGAGCGCCGTAGGCGTAGGGACAACTTTGAGCAGCTGCCTGCCTAAAACGCGGGCAAGGGCAAACGCCGAGACCTCGCCGTGGACTGCCGACTTGGGCTGCTGGGCAGCGGTATCTGCTGCGGTAGACTCCGGCTTCTTCTGAGACTTGCGCTTAGAATCGCCTTGGGAATTGCGCTCGCGCTTCGGCATAGGCGCCTGCTTCTGCGGACGATCGGACTTACTCTCCTTCGCTGGCTGGCGCTTAGGCTGCCCCGAAGAAACCTCGATCTTCGCATCCTCGTCCTGCGGCGTGGTCTTCTCGGCCGCAGTCTCGGCATGGGAACTGCGGCCCCCACGATGGCGACGGCGGCGAGGCTTGCTCGACGCGCCCTGCTCCGTCTGCTCATCAGTAGGCTGCTGACCCTTGGCCTCGGCATCAACCTCAAGCTGCGGCTCAACAGGCTTCTGTTCGCGAGCCGCCGGCTCAACGGCCTTCTCGTCCTGAGTGGTCGAAGCCGGCTCGCTCTTCTCCTGACGCCTTACGGGATACGCGCGCCCCGCAAAACCGCGGCCGGGACGACACGAACCCGGAGCCCTCTTGGCAGACTCCTCAACATCGTCTGCAACCTCAGAAGACTCTTCAACCTCACGCGCGGCATCCTGCGCTGCAGCCTTAAAGTGAGCACCGCGACGACGCTTGGGCTCTTGGGCCTCCACGGGCTTTTGCTCCTTCGCGGGCTTCTGCGACTCGACAGCAACCTCGGTCTCAACAACCTCAGCATCCGTCTCACCCTTTTGAGCAACGGCGCGACGGAAGCGCTCCTGCTGGGCGCGGCGCTGCGCATCGCGCTTGCCACCCCCGCCAAAACCGCCGCGTCCTGCCTTGGCCGTAAAGGCACGCACGACGTTCTCGTCGAGCAACTCATCGGTATCGACATGCTCACGCGGGGCAACTTCTTCCACAGCAGGCACGTCAGCGGAATCCTCGACGACAAAATCCTCGACGGACTCGGCAGGCTGCTCCTGGGCATCGCGGATCTCGGCATTGATGGTATAGAACGCCGGGCGCCCGTTAATGCCGCTACCCTCGATCTTTGTCACGATATTTGCCGCGATAAGCTCATCGCGCATCGCCTTGGTGTCACATTCCTTATCGACGGAGCGGAAAATCTGCGCCAGCGCACTCGACTTAATCTTGAGCGCCTTGCGGCAGAGCAGGTCGTAGGCAACCAGCTTGGCACGCTCGGCAGAAAGCGACGTCTGGCTGCTCAGACGTTCAGCCAGGGCATCGACATTATTTTGGTTATCGGAATATACCGTCTTGGCCACGGGGCCCCTTTCATATGTACACATATACGTCTATATGGTACAACGCGCGCCCTTATCCACGCAAAACATCTGCGAGAACACTCGAGCGTCACCAGCTTTTGCATGAAAAAAGGACCGAGCCCGCGAAGTCGCGAACCCGGTCTTTCCGAGTCATATAGATGTGACGTTCAACTCGTCAGGTCGACTAAGCCTTGGCGGCCTCGGCGTCGGCAGGAGCCTCAGCGGCAGCGGCGCGGCCGTACTCGGCCTTGCCCATCTCGGACCACTCGGGCTCCTCGTCGGGCATGGAACCGGCCTCCTTGCCGAAGAGCTCCTTGAGGCAGTTGACGGCGACGATGAGGCCCAGGACCATCAGCAGGACGGCGAAGACAAGCTGCAGGCCCTTGGTGGCGGCGACGGAGACGGCGGCCGTGGTGGCGGTAGCCGGGATGGTGCCGAAGAAGCCGTAAGCCTGGACAGCAGCCATGCAGCCCATGGCGCTCTGGACCAGCGAGGTGAAGGTGCAGCAGAGCAGGAAGACGACGGGCACGTAGAGCATCCAGCCCTTGCGGCCGGTGCACTTGCAGAACACGGCGAGGGTGATCATGGTCATGCCGCCGAGCAGCTGGTTGGAAGCACCAAAGAGCGGCCAGATGTTGGCATAGCCACCAAAAGCGAGGGCGAGACCGGGAAGCAGGGTAACGACCGTGGCGAACCAGGGGTTGCCGAGGACCTTCATGTAGCCGGCCTTGGACTCGATGGCCAGGGCATCGTTGGTCTGGGCAAAGAACTCGGAGAACGAAGTGCGGGCGATGCGGGCGACGGCGTCGAGCGAGGTCAGGGCCAGAGCGGAGACGTTCATGGTCATAAAGACGGTAGCGAGCGTGCCGTCAACACCGAAGGCCTGCATACCGCGGGAGATGCCAGCGGCGAAGATCTGGAACGGGGTGGAAGCGACACCGGCGTTGAGGGCGCCAGTACCGGCGGTGTTCATGTCGGAGAACATGATGCCGGCGACGATGATGGCAAGGATGCCGACGAAGGACTCGACGATCATGGCGCCGTAACCGACCTTGACGGCGTCCTGCTCCTTCTCGACCTGCTTAGAAGAGGTGCCGGAAGAAACGAGGCTGTGGAAACCGGAGAGAGCACCGCAAGCGACGGAGACGAACAGGACCGGGAACATCATGCCGGAGGCAGTGGAGAAACCGGTGAAGACCGGAGCGGTGATAGTGGCCTGACCGTTGACGCCCAGGACGACGATGCCGAGAACAGCGCAGACGATCATGACGATCATCATGATGGAAGTGAGGTAGTCACGCGGGGTCTTGAGCATCTGGATGGGCATAGCGCCAGCGAAGACCAGGTAGACCATGACGACGGCGAACCACTGGAACTTATCCAGGTAGACCGGGAACTGCATGCCGACGGCGAACATGAGAACCATGAGGACAACGCCGGTGACGAACTCGGCAGCGCCGGTGAGGTTGAACTTCTTCTGGGCCCAACCAAAGGCGATAGCGACGAAGGTGAACAGGATGGAGATGGTACCAGCGCAGCCGGCGGCATAGGACTTGGTGAAGTCGATGGCACCGGTAGCAGCACCAGAAGCGTCAACGGCCGGGGTGAACATGAACGTCTTGCAGACCATGTCGGTGAAGGCGGCGATGACGATGATGCAGAACAGCCAGCAGAACAGCAGGAACAGGCGACGGCCGGTCTTGCCGATGTACTTCTCGATGAGCTGAGCGAGCGACTTGCCGTTGTTCTTCATCGAAGCGTACAGGGCACCAAAGTCGTGGACGGCACCAAAGAAGATGCCGCCGACGAGGACCCAGAGCACGACGGGCAGCCAGCCAAAGGCCATGGCGACGATCGTACCCGTGACAGGGCCAGCACCGCAGATCGAGCTGAACTGGTGCGAAAACGCGGTGAAGGCGGAGACGGGCGAGAAGCTGTTGCCGTCCTTCATGCGCTTGGCCGGCGTGAGGGCCTCTTTGTCAACGCCCCACTTGTTGGCCAGCCAGCGGCCGTAGCCCAGATAGCCGCAGGCGAGCACCGCCGCGGCCACGACCATGAGCAAAACTCCGTTCATTACATTTCCTCCTCTAAAAAGAACTTCCTAGACATAAAAAATGAGGGCCGTCGGTTGCGCTCGACGGCCCTCATCTTTATCAGCCGCCCGTTATCGTACGGGCTAGCTGTATGTGCTAACCCGCATCAGATAATTACTACGCTGATAATGTTTAGCTGATGCGTGAACATGTCTAAGAAATCCTCTTCAATCATGATGTGAACGATCCGTGCGTGTTCACATCCCCCAGTGGTTGAAAAGGAGTATGAAACTTTAGTTGCCTAAAGTCAACGCAAATATGTAATGAATTTTCAACTTTTTTGAATTTCTCGGTACAAAACGCCATTGACCTCGGACTTTACCCCACGACAGTTTTTGCATGAGAGATGCCCCTCGGGAGCGGGCGGGCGTATACAAGGTTTCCTGCTCTACAGTCCTGCTCGCACGGAGAGCAC
>CABQLK010000022.1 GCA_902465015.1 uncultured Collinsella sp. | reverse complement strand
CTGGTGATCTCCGCCTTGAGAGGGCGGCGTCCTAAACCGCTAGACGAACGGGCCACATGACATCTGCACTGCCGTGCTGCGAGGAAATATATTACGGGACAAAAAACGTCAGCGCAAGAAGAAATTCCAAATTGCCGAAAAATTGTCGGCAGGTTATGGAACACGCAGGTAAACTGGGTAGCTAATTCAAGTTGAGATGGACCAAAAGAGCTTCGCGATCGTTGGGAATGTTGTCTTCGATCACGGCGTCGAGGGCGGAGTTGAGAAGCTGACCCAGTTCCGGCCCGGGCTTGACTCCGGCACGGATCAGGTCGCCGCCGTTGATGGCGAGCATCTTGAGCGTATAGGGCTCCCCTGCCTTCAGCAGCTCGTGCGCCATCGCGCGCATCTCCTCAATCGTCTCAACGTAATAGAAGCACGACGGGGCCTTGCCAAGCGTATCGGCGCGTTTAAGGTCCATAAGCTCGTCAATCAAACGCGACGTGTCGATGCCCTCGCCAGAAAGCAAACGCATCATATTGAGCAGGCAGGATCGCTCGGGACGCAGCGGTTTATCGTGATATTTGATGAGCAGGCACACGTCGCGCACCAGGTCGTGCGAGAGCGCCAGGCGATCCATAATGACGCGCGCTTTCTTGGCGCCGAGCTCGGGATGACCGTAGAAGTGTCCGCTGCCGGCGTGATCGACCGTAAAGCACTCGGGCTTGGAGACATCGTGCAAAAACGCCGCCCACATAAGGCTCGACGATGGCGCGACGCCGTCGCACAGCGCCAGCTCCCCTGCCACCGTCAGCACACGGGCGATATGCTCGTAGACGTTAAACGCATGGTAGACACTTCGCTGATCAAACCCGCGACCCGCTGCCAACTCGGGCACAGCGGCACAGATGAGCTCGGGATAGCGAAGCATCGCGTCTCCCCCATGACCGGTCGAAAGAATGCCCTCGAGCTCAATACCCACACGCTCGCGCGCCACGGCATCGAGCAGCGGCGCGCACTCGGCAAGCGCACGCTTAGTCTCGGGCTCAATCATAAAGTCCAGACGGCAGGCAAAGCGCACCGCACGCAGCATGCGCAGGGCGTCCTCGTTAAAGCGACGCTTGGGATCACCGACAGCGCGAATCAGCTTGCGCTCCAAGTCACCCTGGCCGTCGTAGCGGTCGACAAGCCCGCGCTCGGGATGCCAGGCCATGGCGTTGACGGTAAAGTCGCGGCGGGCCAGATCGTCCTCGAGCGAGGCGGCACGCTCGACACTCTGAGGATGGCGCCCATCGGTGTAAAAGCCATCCAGGCGGTACGTGGTGACCTCGATACGCTCGCCATCGGAAATAGCCGTGATTCCGCCAAATTTAATGCCCGACTCCACGACCGCGATATCAGCGGCCTCGAGCGCCGCCTTGGACTCCTGCCACAGGCCGCTACAGCACATATCAACATCGTGGCTGGGGCATCCCATCAGGGCGTCGCGCACCCAACCGCCAACGAACCAAGCCTCAAGGCCGGCTGCCTCGAGCGCACGAAGGATGCGCAGGGAGGCATCAGACGGTTGCGTACCGTTGAGAGAAACATTGCACATGCCCATGGCCTCCTGCACTTGCGAGCGTTAATCGATGGTTCTCAAGAAGTCTAACAAGAAACGAGAAAGCGCGCACACGCAATCGCGTCGTCGATTCGATAAATCGAGACAGCAAACGCCACATACTTCAGCGCACAAAAAACACCCGCCTCGGAGATCCAAAGCGGGTGTTCGGCAACGATGTATCGATGCTCTAGCAGACCTGGCGAACCTCGATATGCTTCTTATATTCGTCCACCTTGGCAAAATCGCCCAGACCGGGGCACTCGACCACGTTGGCGCCGGTAGCCATCGAAAGGCGCAGAGCGTCCTCGACGCGCTCGGGGGCGTCGTGCCACACGGAAAGGAAGGCAGCGAGCGAGGAATCGCCGGCGCACACCGTCGACAGCAGCTTGACGTCGAAAGTGCGGTTCGCAAACCAGATATGCTCGCCGTTAGAGAAGTACGCACCGGCGCCGCCAAGAGTCAGCAGCACATTCTTGGCGCCCTTGGTATGAAGCTCAGCCATAGCGCCCTTGACGGACTCATCGTCGCCACCGCTCACCTTGATGCCAAAGATGTCAAGCAGCTCGTCATCATTGGGCTTGATCAGCAGCGGCTCCATGGCAATGAGGTCTGCCAGCTGATGGCTCGAGATGTCGAGGACGAACTCGGCACCCTTGGCCTTGACACGGCGCAGGACCTCGGCCAGGAAGCCCTCGGAAGTGTTGGGAGGCAGCGAGCCGCTGATGACCAGGCAGGTCATGTCATCGAGCGAATCGATGAGCTCAAACATCTCCTGCTCGTTGGCCTCGTTGATGGCGGCACCGGCGTTGACCATGTTGTACTCGGTGTCAGGGCCGGCGTTGAGGAACACGTTGACGCGCGTAATGCCGTCGGTCCACACGGGCTTGACGGGCACGCCCAGGGCCTCGGCGCCCTTAACGATAAACTCGCCCGAGAAGCCAGCGAAGAAACCCAGGATCGTGGTGTCGACACCGTAATGGTCAAGCGTAAACGAGACGTTGAGGCCCTTGCCGTTGGGCGTGTAGACGGCGTTGCGGGTACGCGTGACAGTGTTGGCAGCAAGGCCGTCGCATGCGATGTTGTAGTCAATGGCGGGATTTGCAGTGAGCGTGTAAATCATGAATGTTCCTTTCACGAAGCAACGTGTTAATGAAAGTATATTCCACGCATAGACAAAAGGCTAGGACAACTCGGTGAACGGTGTGGAAGCGATGAAGTACGGCAGGACACGTCTCCCCCATGGCGGAACAAAAAAGGCTCCCCGGCCGAAACCGGGGCGCCGCATGCGCACGAATATGTCGCGTTTCGATTACTGACGATCGAGCTTGCGAACAGCAACGCGCTTGCTGTACTCGTCGACGTGACCGAAGTCGCCGATGCCGACGGACTCGGCAACGTTGGCGCCGGTGGCCATAGCGAGCTTCATGGCCTCCTCGACGTTGTCGCGATCCCTGTACCACTTGTGCAGGAACGCAGCGAGGGTGCAGTCGCCGGCGCAGACGGAAGAGACCAGCTTGATGTTGAACTCACGCTTGGCGTACCAGATGTCCTCGCCGTTGGAGAAGTAAGCGTCGCCGCGGCTACCACGGGTGAGCAGCACGTTCTGAACGCCGGCGTCGTGAGCCATCTTCATGGCAACGCGGACCTCGTCGTCGGTGTCAACCGGCACGCCGAAGATGGCCTTCATCTCGTGATGGTTCGGCTTGATGAGCAGCGGCTTCTTGTGAGCGAGCTCCTTGAGCTTATCGGAGGACAGGTCCAGGACGACGTCGGCGCCACGGGCCTGAGCGTGCTCCATGACCTTAGCCAGGAAGTCAGGCGTAGCTTTGGGAGGCACGGAGCCGGAAACGATCAGGCACTCGAGATCGCCCGCGGTGTCCAGGATGTTGTAGAGCTCCTCCTGGTGCTGCGGCGTGATCGGAGCACCCGGGTTCAGGATGCCGTACTCGTGCTGGCCATCGTTGACGTAGGTGTTAATGCGCGTGATACCGTCGGTCCAGACCGGGCGGCAGAGGCAACCCAGGTTCATGACCTCCTCGACGATGAACTTGCCCGTGAAGCCAGCGAAGAAGCCGAGCGCGACGGTGTCGACGCCCATCTTCTTAAAGGCGAAGGACACGTCGAGGCCCTTGCCGTTAGCCGTGTAGCTGGCCGAGCCGGTGCGGACGTTCTCGTCGGGCTCGAGCGGAGAGCTCGAAACCGTCATGTCGACAGCCGGGTTAGCGGTTAGCGTGTAGAACATTTACAGTACCCCCTGTATATGTGAGGGCCGCGTGGCCGGCCCATTCCAACCACGCGGTTACCTCTGATACCAAATTAGCGAGCTGCGGACTCGAGCAGTGCCTTGACCTCGGCGGCGGTGTTGCAGGCGAGTGCCTTCTCGGCGAGCTCGTCGCACTCGGCCTTGGTCCACTGGCTGATGGTCTTGCGGGCGCGCAGGATCGACGGAGCGCTCATAGAGAACTCCTCCAGGCCCCAGCTGATCAGCAGCGGCTCGAGCAGCGGATCGGCAGCGGCCTCGCCGCACATACCGACCATGATGCCGGCCTTCACGCCGCTCTCGATGATGTTCTTGAGCGAGCGGAGCACGGCGGGATAGTACACCTGGTACAGGTTGGAGATGGTGTCGTTACCACGGTCGGCGCACATGGTGTAGCCGATCAGGTCGTTGGTGCCGATGGAGAAGAAGTCAGCGACCTCGGCCAAGCGGTCAGCGAGCAGCGAGGCGGCAGGCGTCTCGACCATGATGCCGACCTCGATGTTCTCGTTGAACTTGCGGCCCTCTTCGGTCAGCTCGGCCTTGCACTGCTCGACGAGCTCCTTGACGGCCACGACCTCCTCGACACAGGTGACGAGCGGGATCATGATCTTGACGCCACCAAAGGCGCTGGCGCGCAGCAGGGCACGGAGCTGGACCTTGTACTGGTCGGGATTGGCCAGGCAGTAACGCACGGCACGGAAGCCCATGAAGGGGTTATCTTCCTTGACCATGTGCAGATACGGAATCTCCTTGTCGCCGCCCACATCGAGCGTGCGGATGATGACCGGAGCGCCCTTGAGCGCGCTGGCGACCTTACGGTAGGCGTTGAACTGCTCCTCCTCGGAAGGAAGCTCAGCAGAGTCCATGAACAGGAACTCGGAGCGGAACAGACCGATGGCCTCGGCGTCGTGATCGAGCGCGTTAGGAACGTCATCGGGGTTACCGATGTTGCAGGCGATGATCTTCTTGATGCCATCGGCAGTCACGGACGGCTTGCCACGGAAGGCCTCGAGGGCTGCCTTCTCGGCAGCGAAGGCCTCGGCCTTGGCGGTATAGGCAGCGAGCGTCTCCTCGTCGGGATCGGCCTCAACGATACCCTTGCCACCGTCGACGACAACGGTCATACCGTTGCGCAGCGCGGTGCAGCTGTTGGAAACCGAAAGGACAGCCGGGATCTCGAGGGCGCGCGCAATGATCGCGGAGTGCGACGTGCGGCCACCAGTCTCGGTGACGATACCGGCAACGTGGGCCTTATCGATCGTGGCGGTCATGGACGGCGTGAGGTCGTGCACGACAACGACAGTGTTCTCGGGCAGGACGGAGAGGTCGACGACCTCCTTGCCCAGCAGCTCGGCCAGAATACCGGTGCGGATGTCGGCGATGTCGGCCGCGCGCAGACGGAACATCTCGTCGTCCATGGACAGGAACATGTTCTCGAACATGGTCGAGGTGTCCATGAGCGCCTGCTCGGCGCAGGTACCGCCGTCAATGGCGGCGTTGATGGCGTCGGTCATGCCCGGGTCCTGAGCCAGGACAATGTGTCCGCTCATGATCTCGGCCTCGGCCTCGCCCACCGTCTCCTTCATGTGGTCGGCCTGAGCCTGGGTCTTCTCGCAGAAGACCGAAAGAGCGGACTGATAGCGCTCCTTCTCTGCTGCCGAATCAGCAACCTCGTGCGGCTCAAACGTCAAGTCGGGATCGACGGCGACCATGACGGTGCCGATACCGATGCCCTCGGAAGCGTTGACTCCCTGATACATTCCCATTCCTCTCTCCGTGTCATGTGATAAAGCGTTTTGCCATATCCATGACAAAAGAGCGCAGCTACCTTACAACAGGTCACTGCGCCCCCAAATATGAACTTAGTTGTTCAACATGCGACCCGTTTGAGTTCTACTCGCCAAGACCGCTCTTGATGAGCTCGATGGCAGCAGCCAGAGCCTCGGCCTCGTCAGCGCCGTCGCACTTGACCTCGACCTCAGTGCCGCAGGGGATACCAGCAGCCATGAGGGCCATCGGGGACTTGCCGTTGACCTCCTTCTCGGGGGTAACGACCGTCACGTCACAGGCGTACTTGCCCATGGTGGAGGCGAACAGACCAGCCGGACGCATGTGCAGACCCTGAGGATTAACGAGGGTAGCCTTCTCAGAAACCATAGTTGACTCCTTTTTGTGTTTAACCCCTGTCATGCATGTGGCAGGAGTCAGATTCACGACGTTGTTTATATTAACTCACATCAAACGGTTTTTCATTGTGTTTCAGACGAATTATTGGACAGATGTGTTTGTCGTCCGTCTGCTCGCCCACAGGGGCCCGTGCGCGGCCTGTGAGATTTCCTACTCTACAGTCCTGCTCGCACGAAGAGCACATTAAGTGCTCTTCGGCTCGTGCGGAACTCGCGATAAATCTCACAGGCCGCGCACGGGCCCCTGTGGGCGAGCAAGCTGCGGAAACCCAGTCGGACCAGAGTAATGTCGGCTGAAAGGAATTCTGGCTGATGAACTATTCGCGACAAAGACTCGATAGGCAGCCCCTCTATGCCCTTTTATAAGTTGCGGTGAAATAGGGACTGAATTTGGGGTTGAATCGTTTAAACAGTCCCTATTTCACCGCAACTTATGGGAGGGATAGAAAAAGGCGGGGGCTCCTGGTGGAGTCCTCGCCTTATGTACAGAGGGCGATGTTATTCGCGTACCGTGGAATTAGACCAAGCGGGCGTTGATCGTCTTGGCGATCTTGGCGGCGTCGGTGGAACCCTTGACGGTGGCACGGAAGTCCTCGTCCATGAGCGCCTCGGCGACCTTGGACAGGATCTTGAGGTGCGTGGTACCGGCCTGGGCACCGGGGATGAGCAGGGCGATAGCCACGTTGACGGGAGCGCCGTCCATGGTGTCCCAACCGGTCACGCCGGACTCGTCCTTGACGACGATGACGGCAGCCTCGGTAATGGCGTCGGACTTGGCATGCGGGATGGCGAAGCCCTCCATCATGCCCGTGGTGCCCTCGGCCTCGCGGGCCAGGAAGGCGTTCATCACGGCGTCGGCGTCGCTTGCGATACCGGCCTTGACGGCCTGGTTGGAAACGAAGCTCAGAGCCTCGTCACGAGAAGCGAAGTCCTCGGCGACAAAGACATTCTCGACCTTCACGAAGTCGGCAGCCTCGGCCTTGGGGGCCTCGACGGCAGCGGCCTTGGGGGCCTCAACCGGCTTGGCTGCAGGAGCGGCCTTCTGGTTCTTCTCGATGTCGTACTTCTTGAAGGCCACGAACAGGATGCCACCGACCACAGCGCCGATGAGGATCGCGAGGACCCAAAGCGGACCGTTCTCGACAACGGGCAGGACCAGGAAGCCACCGTGAGGCGCCGGATCGTGAACGTTGAACATAATGGTCAGGATCGAAGCGATAGAGGAACCGAGCATCATGATGGGCATGACGGGCCAGATGTTCTTGGTCATGAACGGAATGGCGCCCTCGGTGATGTGGGTGCAACCAAGGATGAGGTTGACGACACCGGCGTCGTGATCCTCCTGGCTGAAGTACTTCTTGCCGACAACGACGGCAAAGGTGGTGATCAGCGGCGGAACGATGCAGGCGGCGGAGACGGCAGCCATGAAGTTGGTGCCGAAGTTGTAGGTATCGGTGCCAACGCCGGCGGCCAGGGCCTCGGTGAGCATAGCTGTACCGGTGACGTAAGCAGCCTTGTTGACCGGGCCGCCCATGTCAAAGGCGCACATGCAGCCGATAGCAAGACCCAGGACAACGGCGCCAGAGGCGGACAGGCCCTTGAGGAAGTCCATCATGGCGGTGTTGATGGCAGCCATGGGGCCGGAAATGCCGAGCATGACCAGGCCGACAATAGCCGTCGAGAACAGCGGATACAGGAAGATAGCCTTGAGGCCGTCCAGGTTCTTGGGCAGGCCGGCAAAGACCTTCTCGAGCAGCAGGATGACATAGCCGGCGAGGAAGCCGCCAACGATGCCGCCCAGGAAGCCGAAGCCCACGCCGGCGCCACCGGCGTCGATCATGCCGGTCTCGGCGTTAACAGGCAGGCCCTGGATGGCGATCATACCGGCAACAAAACCGGGGACGAGCGCCGGGCGCTTGCCGATGGATTCGGCGATGTAGGCGGAAAGCACCGGAACCATGAGGTTCATGGCGATGCCGCCGATGATCTTGAGCATCGCAGCAAAGCTGTTGTAGTCAGACGCCGTCGAATCGAAGGACGTAATGCCCCACAGGAACGAAACGGCGGTCAGGACACCACCGGCAACGACGAAGACCAGCATATGGCTGACGCCGTTCATGAGGTGCTTATAGATGACGTGGCCGATGGACTCCTTCTCCTCGACCTCATCCTCGATATCGGCAGCAGCTGCAACCGTGTCGTCACCCTTGGCGGCGAGCGCGCGGTCAATCAGCTTACCGGCGGCCTCAACGGACAGGGCCTTGGAAACACCAACGGAAACCATGGGCTTGCCGGCGAAACGCTCAGCCTGGACATCCTTATCGGCTGCGACGACGACGGCCTTGGCGCCAGCGATCTCGCTCTTGGTGAGCTCGTTCTCGACACCGACCTGGCCATGAGTCTCGACCTTAATGGTCAGACCGCGCTCGGCAGCTGCCTTCTCCAGCGCCTCCTTCGCCATGAAGGTGTGCGCAATGCCGGTCGGGCAACCGGTCGCGGCGATGATGTCAAACTTAGCCATGTGTCCCTCCTTCTTGAGTACAGCGCCCGCGGGCGCTCCCCTACACGCGCTTCGATGCGCGTTTTTCCACAACTGAAAGATACCAACCTACCGTCCGCGTGAGAAGAGGCAAGGTGCAATTCTCCGGTGAAAGGTTCTTTCATAACCGTAAACGGTAGGTGAAAGTTTACCATCAACACTTGAAACGGCAAGGTGTATCTTGTAATTGAAAATGCCCGTATACTATGGCATTGCAAATCAAATTAGATTTTCATGCCAACCAGGAGCCATCCATGACCGATAGTAGCAAGAGCGCACTTTCCCTCATTAGTACCCATCAGGGATACAGCGAGTCCGAGCAGCGCATTGTCGACTATATATTGGAGCACCAGTCCGAGGCGCCGCGCCTCACGGCCGCCCAGCTCTCGCGCGCCGCCGCCACGTCCGAGGCGACCGTTTCGCGCTTCTGCCGCAAACTTGGCTTTGGTAGCTTCCGCAGCTTTCAGTTTTCGTTGGCGAGGGATTTGGAAAGTCAGCGCAACGAGGGCCTGACTGACGAGGTCTCGCTCGACAATATGGAGCAGAGCCTCAAGAACATCCTGGCTGCCAAGGTGAGCGAGCTTAATGCGACCATCGACGGGATCGACCACGATACGCTGGCGGCTGTTGTGCATGCCCTTAAGCATGCAGGGGTTATTGAGTTTGCAGCTGTGGGCAATACGAACGCGGTCGCGCTCGATGCGACGTTTAAGTTTTCGCAGCTGGGCCTGCGCTGCATGGCGAGCACCATTAGCGAGACATCAATCGGCTTTGCGCTCACGTTACGCCCGGGTGACGTCATCGTGCTCATCTCAAACTCCGGCAAATCGCGCCGACTGAATCGCATGGCAAAAGCGGCTCGCAACTGCGGCGCAACCGTAGTCGTCATCAGCAGCGACAGCAAATCCCCGCTCGCACGCCTGGCAGACTACACTTTTAATACCGTCAACCACGAAGCGCTGCTGACGACGGGCGACTTTGCGTTCTCAAAGATCAGCGCCACGATGATCATCGAAGTCATCTACAACTTCCTGCTGCCCGAGATTGAAGACGCGCGCGAGCATATCAGCTACTACGAGGAGCTCATCCAGCCGGATAAGGTCGTTGAGTAAAACGCGTAGTGGGACAAATAATTCAGTCTATTTTGTCCCACCAACACCGCTGATACGATCTAGCCTCGAGCTTCTTCAAGCATCTGCTTGGCATGCGCCAAGCTCGCCTCCGATTGATCGCCGCTCAACATGCGGGCGACCTCGGCGGTACGCGCTTCGCCGGTTACCTCGTCCAAATGCGTCTGGGGAACATCGCCCGGTTCCTTGCTGACAACATAATGCTTATCAGCCATGACGGCGACCTGCGCCAAATGGGTTACGACAATCACCTGATGCGTAGCGGCGAGATCTGCCAGCACGCTCGCGAGGGCACGTGCGGTAGAGCCGCCAACACCGGCATCGACCTCATCGAACACGAGCGTATCGACACCATCGGCGTTACCCAAAACTACTTTACTCGCCAACATGACGCGGCTGAGCTCGCCGCCCGACGCAATTCGACGCAGGGGGCGCGGCGTCAAACCGGCACCGCTGCGGTATAGCAGCTCGTAGCTCGAAGGACCAACGGGCGTCCACTCAGCACGGGGAAGATCACGCGACTCCCAGACGAGCTCGGCACTACCCATCTCCAAGCGCGCCATCTGGCGGCCAACCTCGTGGCAGAAGCGCGGGGCCGCCGTATTGCGAGCGCGCTTAAGTGCCTTGGCAGCGGCAAACAACTCGCGCTCGGCGCTCCCGAGTGCCTCACGCGCCTTTTTGATCTGCTCATCGCCATCATCGACCAGGGACAGCAGTTCTTGCGAGCGATCGCGCATGGCGAAAACATCGTCCATAGTGGGACCCCACTGACGCAACAGGCCCTTGAGGTCGGAATACCGCTCACGCATGCGAGCGAGCTCGCGCGGGTCGAAGGCGACGCCATCACGATAGGCACGAAGCTCGTTCGCGCAATCCTCAAGGGAGATACAGGCATCCGAAAGCGCATCGGCAATATCGCCCAGTTTGCGATCGACGGTAGCCATTCGGGAAAGCTCTGCCACGGCGCTGTTCACGGCATCGAGCGCTCCCCCTTCGGCAGCAAGCGATGCATGGGCATCATTGGCCGTGGCAACCAGTACCTCGGCATGTTCGGAACGCGGCAGCAGTTCCTCGAGTTCCTCATACTCGCCCGGCTTAGGGTCGACCTCGCCGATGCGCTCGAGGGCAAATCGCGCCTCCTCGACGCGGCTCCCCTGCGCACGCGAGGCCTCTTCGACACGTCGAACCACCTTGGCAGCCGCGCGCGAGGCTTTAAAGCAAGCACGGTAGTGCTCGAGCGCCTCGAGTGCCGGGCGCCCTGCCCAGGCATCGACCATCGCAACGTGATGCGCCGGGTCGAGGAGGCGCTGGTGCTCGTGCTGGCCGCACAGATCCATCATCACGCCAACACGCTCCGAAAGCTCGCGCACACTGGCGATGCAGCCGTCAATCTTCACGCGGCTGCGACCCTCGGCAGAAAGGCTGCGCTGGACCGTGAAGCCTTCCGTGTCGTGCGGCCCGTCAAACAGGCGCGCCTCGACGCTCGCCAGCGCCTCGCCCTCGCGCACCGTCGACGAATCCGCACGCTCGCCCAAAATAAGCTTGAGGGCCGAGAGCAGCGCAGTCTTGCCGGCGCCGGTCTCGCCGGTCAGAACCGTTAGGCCCGCGCTCGGAACCAACGTCGCCTCACGAATAAGTGCAATGTTGGAAACCTGCAGCTCATCGATCATGACGGACTCCGTAGAATACACGGCTCACCGAGTTATAGAAGCTCTCGGGGCCGTAATCGAGCAGCAGCACATCTCCAGGGCCGCGACGCACAGCCACGCTCTCAACGGTGCCATCGCAGGTAATAAACTGTCCGTCGATGGCGATTGCCGGAACGCTCGGGCGATCCTCGGACATAAAGATCTCGACGACATCACTCGGCGAAGTCAAGAAGGCACGGGCCTGAATGGTGTGCGGCGCAATGGGTACGCAGACCATGCCCGTATAGTCGGGGCTCACGATGGGGCCACCGGCACTGAGTGCGTAACCCGTAGAACCAGTCGCCGTGGACACGACCACGCCGTCGCCACGCAGTCGATCGATATGGTGGCCCGACACCGTGATGTCGAACTCGACCATATCGGACAGGGGCCCGCGCGTAAGCGCCATGTCGTTAAGGGCGAAGGTGCGCACGACATCCTTCGTTCCGTCTTCGCGCACGGACACGATATCCGCGGCGATAGTGGCGCGACGGCTCACGTGCAGCTCGCCGGAAAGAGCGTCGTTCACGACCTGCAGAATGTCGCGCTCCTCTGGACTCGCAGCAGTTAAAAAGCCCAGGTGACCATAGGAAAGACCGAGGATAGGAATCTCGCGATGGTTGAGGATGCGGGCAGCGCGCAGCAGCGTGCCGTCGCCGCCGAGCGTAATGACCAGATCGGAGCCGTCAATATCAGGCGTGCTTTGAATCTTCGATCGCTGGTCGGCAGCCCATGCGACCTCATAGCCCTGGCGCGTCAGCCAAAGCTCGAGCATCAGGCCGCTCTCGACCGCCTCTTGCTTGTAGTAATTGGGAACCAGAAAGACCTTCATAGCGTTGCAGCTTTCTCGCTCAAAACCGATACCTGGGATTGCAGCTCGTCTTGCGTGCGGTCGCCGGGGTCAAATCTCGTGCCGTACAGGAAAAACTCAACGTTGCCCTTGGCACCATGAATGGGTGACACGCACACATCGACCGGGAACAGCCCCTTGGCAGCAAAGAGTTCAACTGCCGCAACGAGTGTATCGCGGCGCACGGCGGGATCGGTCACAATGCCGCCCTCACCCACCAGCGCCGCCGGAGCCTCAAACTGCGGCTTTACAAGCGTGCAGAATGCACCCGTAGGCGCCAGGCACGCCAGCACCGCATCGATAATGTTCGCGATGCAGGTAAACGAGACATCACACACAGCCAGGTCGATGGCGCCGGCATAGCCAAGCTCAGGCAGCTGCGTCACGTTTGTGCGCTCATGCAGCGTCACGCGATCGTCCTGACGTAACGACCAATCGAACTGGGCGCGACCAACGTCCACCGAGACAACGGTCGCAGCTCCGCGCTTGAGCAGGCAATCGGTAAAGCCGCCGGTAGAGCAGCCCACATCCAGACAGGCAAGGCCCGTCGGATTGATACCAAACGTATCAAGCGCGCCTTCGAGCTTAAGACCGCCGCGGCCAACATAGGGAATGCGCCCCTTCACGTGCAACGGCAGGCCCGGGGTCACCTTAAGGCCCGGCGAAGTCAAGCGCTCGCCGCCACTCGAGACCAAGCCAGCCATAAGAGTGCGAAGGGCATCCGCGCGATCGGCGCAGATGCCCTGTGAAATCAGTTCGTCATCAAGACGCACGCGTTTCATGAATGCCATCAACCATTCGTATCCGGAGATGCGGCCTAGCTATCCTGGGATTCGTTTGCCGCATCCTCATCGTATTCCTGCTCGAGCTTGTCGGCCTCACGCGGCGTCAGCTCAAACTTGTCGACCATGTCGACCGCACGGGAGCCCAGCTCAATCGCCTCATCAAACAGATCGAGCGAACGCTCCAAGGACGTATCCTTAGAGCGAACGGTAGCTATGATCTGGTCCAAGCGGTCCGAAATCTCGTCGAAGTTGCGGACGGAGCCCTCTGGCATGGCTACTCCTCGACGGTACCGGTCTCGGCCTCGGCGACCTCAGCAGCGTCCACGTCCTCGGACAGCACGCCAGCCTCGGCCTGGGCAACCGCAACCTTTGCGGCAGCCTCGGCAGCCTGTGCCTCCTCGCGAGCGCGATCTTCGGCCAGCAGCTCCTGGTATAGGTCCTCGCCCGGCAGCTCCTCGCTGCGAGCGATCTTACCCAGCACGCCGTTGACGAACGACGCGGACTGGTCGGTGCCATAAGCCTTGGCAAGCTCGACGGCCTCGTTGATCACGATGGCGTCAGAGACCTCCTCGTCGGTGAGGAAACGCATCTCGTAAACGGCGATACGCAGCAGGTTGCGGTCGGCGCCGGGCATGCGCATAAGATCCCAGTTCTTGGCAACAGAGCGCAGAGCACAGTCGATGCGGTCGATATGCTCATAGGCACCGCGGCACAGCTCCAGCGCATAGGGGTCGAGGGGACCCTTCGAGATCAGGAAATCACCCTCGAGGACGCGCTCGAGCGGGCTGTCCGTGGCCTCGGCCTGGAACAGAAGCTGAAGCGCCTGACTGCGGGCAAGAGTACGCCCGCGATAAACCTTAAGGCTCAAAGGTTACTCCTTGGGGAAAACGAGGCCGTCGATGCAAACGTCAACGCGCTCGACCTCAACGCCAACCTGGGCATCGATGGCGGCGACCACTGCGGCGCGAACGGCCTCGGCGAGTTTCTTGAACGGATAGCCAAAGAACACCACGACACGCACGGTGAGTGCGAGCTTGTCGCCAACGACCTCGGCCTCGACCGCCGGCTCGGAAGCCGGGGCCTTGGACGAGAGCATCATGGAGACAAGGTTGGTGGCAAGGTCCTTGACGCCAACGGAGGCGATGCCCTCGACATCGGACACGGCGCGCGAGACGATGGCGGTCAGAACATCGGGCGAAATGCCGATGCCGTCAATCTTGATTTCCTGGGGCATGAGTCCTCCTAGAAGAGTTGGTTGCTAGACGCGGGAGACGAACTTGCCGTCGCGGGTGTCAACCTTGATGACCTCGCCCTCGTTGAGGTACATGGGGACCTGGATGACAGCGCCGGTGTCGATCGTGGCCGGCTTGGTGGAACCCTGGACGGTGTCGCCCTTAAAGCCCGGGTCAGTCTGGACGATGGTGGTCTCGATGAACATCGGCGGAGTCACGCCCATGAGCTCATCGTCGGCGAAAAGCAGCTGACAGATGTCGTTCTCGCGCAGCCACTTGGAGTTCTCGCCCACCATGTCCTCGGGAACGGGAACCTGCTCATAGGACTCGTTGTCCATGAAGATGTAGTCGGTGCCATCGTTGTAGAGGTACTGGAACTCACGGGTGGTGAGCATGACGCTCTCGAACTTGGTGCCGGCGTTGCAGGTGTTCTCGACGACGCGGCCGCTCTTGATGTCGCGGGTCTTGTAGCGCACAAACGCGCCGCCCTTGCCCGGCTTGACATGCTGGAACTCGACGATGGTGTAGACCTTGTCCTTGATGCGGAGACCGAGGCCGTTCTTGAAGTCGGCGGTAGAAATGGTAGGCATAGCGACCTTTCTTGTTATGGGCAGAACGCACAAGCGTCCAAATTACATACGACAGAAATTATACACTTGCAGACGGCGCCTGCAGCGAGCGCATAAAAAGAGAACGCGGGGCGTCCGAATTGCTCCGGACGCCCCGCCCCAAAAATCTATCGAAATGGGCTAGCAATCGATGACGTGCAGGTCGTGCGGGGTCTTGGTGAAGGGCTCGTAGCCGTTCTCGGTGACCACGCCGTAGTCCTCCAGACGCACGCCGCCCACACCGGGCAGATACACGCCGGGCTCCATGGTGATAACCGAGCCGACCTCGATGGTGTTCTTGCTGCGGTTGAAGTTGGGCAGCTCATGGATGTCGATGCCCACGCCGTGACCCAGACCATGGTTGTAATAATCGCCATAGCCGGCATCGCCGATAATCTTCTTGGAAAGCTTGAAAATGTCGTTGCCCTCGACGCCCGGATGGATGGCAGCGACGCACTCCTCATGCGTGCGGCGCACGAGTGCGTACAGGTCCCGCTGCTCCTGCGTGGGCTCGCCCATCACGACAGTGCGTGTCATGTCGGAGCGATAATCGCAGTAGCCCGCGCCGTAATCCATGAGGACAAAGTCGCCCTTCTCGATCACGCGGTCGCTCGGCACGGCATGCGGGTTGGCGGTGTTGGGACCGCTCGCCACGATGGAGCCGAAGGCAAGGCTGTCGGCGCCGTTGGCGAACATAAAGTTCTCGAGCTCGTTGCGAACCTGCTTCTCGGTCATACCAGGCTTAATAAACCCGAGCATGTGCTGGAAGGCGGCATCGGTGATCGACTGCGCATGGCGCATGAGCTCGATCTCCTCGGCGTCCTTGATGGCGCGCATCTTGCGGATGTCATCGTGCATCAACGGCAGCATGCAGGCGACAGAGCGGTCCTCCAGGCCGCGCTGAATGCCCTGGTAGAAGTTGATCTGCATATCGTCCTCGACAGCACAGACACGGCACTTGTTAGCCGCAATCTTGCCGGCGACCCAGCCGGGGATGGTACCCTCGTCCATGTCGTAGACCCAGGGGCTGCCGGCGGGCGTGTTCTCCTCAAAGCTGTTGAGGTAGCGCGAGTCGGTGTGGAACAGGCACTGGTCGACCGTAATAAACGCAGCGTGCGGGAACTCGAAGGTGTAGTCGAAGACGCCCTTCACGCCCGTAAGCCAACGAAGGTTGGCCTCGTCGCGCACCACGATGGCATCGTAGCCACGCTCGGCCATCAGGGCACGGACACGCTCGATACGACCGGCAGGACCGGCAGCAAACTCAGACATGCAGATTCCTTTCTTGTTGTCTCAAGATAGACGGGACGGGTCTCAACCGAACGACGGAATCGCATGCGATCCGCAACCGATTGAAAACCCGCCCCTCAACATGATACGAAAGACGATGGAAGTCAATAAATCTTAGAGAAGTTCTTTACGAGAAGCCAAGTAGGCGTGAGCATGGCGCTCAAGAACCTCGTCCTCAACGTTCGTTAGGCGAATTGCGCCGAGTGCCGCGGGCAGCGGCAGCATGCTGCGGTTTGAGCGCGCGAACTGCTGTCTGCGGAACTCCTCGATATATGCGGCAGGCTCCAGATCGAAGGCAAGTTCCTCGATACCAAAGTCCTCCAGACAGTCATCGACCTCAAAGACGTAATCGATATCGAAGTCGCAGGCGTCATGTGCTAGGCGCGCCTCAAAGCGCATGCCCTCGGACAACAGCTGGTAGGCAGGGACCTGCGAAGCGGCATCGCCCAAGCAAGCGCGCAAGGTACGCTCCCCCGTCTTGCCAAAATCGAGCGCATGGCGGGCGCTCGGGTTCGTGGCCATCAGTACGTCCTTGCGAGCAGTCTGAGACCATTGAACGGCATTGACGAGCGCGACCTCCTCGCCCGCGAGAATCTCGGGGACGGTCTCAATAAACTGATTCCAGCGGGACTTGCTGCTCGAAAGCATGGTGCCAACAAGTACCGCATAGCCGAGCTTGAGGTCCTCGGGGTCCGCCTCGCGAACAAGATCGAAGTCACACACGACCAAACCCGGTTCGGGACGGAACGCGATAGCGGGAAGCGCATTGGCCGACGAGGCGACAAGCGGCTTCATGGTCGTCGCGACCGTGAGCATGGCGTCGAAGGTCGTCGGCAGCAGCGCGCACTCGGTTCGGCCACACCACTGGTTGGCGCACCAGCTAACAACCGAGCAGGTTGCGGCATCGCCAACGGCGACAACCAGATCGTCGCAGGTAACGCCGTTGGCAGACAGGGCGCCAAAGATAGCATCAGAATCGGCCAGCGTGGCACCAGCAGGCGAAACCTCGAGGACTAGCGGCGACACGGCAAAACCGGCGTCGACCAGCGCATGCTCGACGACTTCACCAAAACGCTCGGATGTGGCGGTGTTCCAAACGACCATCGCGCGCTTAGGCTTGCCCACGGCCGAGGCAAACATACGCGACAGCTCATCGAACGCACCCAATCCGACACGAACATCGACGCTGCGGTTTTGGAAATTGATCAGTTGACGGCGAATCATAGCAGCCCACGCTCCAAAAGCATCTCGGCACAAAGGTAGGAAACGTCCTCGAAGGACTTGTTGCGAATATCAAGGGTAATATCTGCAGCCTGGCGATACAGCGGACGGCGATGCTCAAACAGGCGCGCGGCATGCTCAGGCGAGCGGAAATCGGGGCGCGTGTCGGACCGACGAATCTGGCGAATCGAATCCTCGAAGTCGCCCTCGAGGTACACGCACGTACCCATTTCGTGCATCAGCTCAATATTCACCGGTGTCTCGACGATACCGCCCCCGCACGAAACCAACAGGCTGCGCTCACTTTGGAGCGAACGGAGCGCCGAGGTCTCGAGCTCGCGAAAACGATCCTCGCCCTCGGTCTCAAAAATCTCGGTTACCGACTTGCCGCAACGGCGCACGACCAGGCGGTCGGTATCGATAAAACGCCGCTTGAACATGGTGCCGACGTTGCGCGCGAGCGTCGACTTGCCCGCGCCCAAAAAGCCGATAAAGAAGATATGGTCGCAGCCGTGTTTGGTGTGCTGGGACATAGCGAGACCTATTCCTCGCAGGGAAGGTCGCGCAGGGCCCGGCGCTCAAAGATACGGAAGATCTGCGTATACCACAGGTCCTGCGTCGCCTGCGGCTTTACCAGGATGGTATCGACGCCGGCGAAATTACCGCTCCACACGTCAGTGTAGAGCTGATCACCGATCAGCACCGCCTCGTCGACCGTGGCGCCGAGGCGCTTAAGACCCGCCTTGAGGGCAAACGGCGCCGGCTTCATGGCGTGGCTGATGGCCTCGAGTCCCAGCTCGCGTGCTGATGCCATGACCTGGTCGCGATGCCAGTTGTTGGACACCATGCACAGCTTAAAGCCTTTGGCGCGGGCGGTATCGAGCCAAGCGGAAACCGCGGCGGGAACCTGCTCGGTGTCGCGCGGCACCAGGGTGTTATCGCGATCGAGCAGAATGGCGCGTTTGCCGTCGGCCCAAAGGGTATCAAGGTCGATGCGATCGACCGAGGCAACGTAACGTTTGGGGCTAAAAATCCTCATGCTAATTCCAAGACTGTTGATGCTCTTCGTAGGTTTGCGAGAAGTACTCCTCGTCCTGCGTAATGTAGAAATAAAGGTCATCGGAGTCGGTCGGCTCAAGCGTGGCCTTGAGTGCCTCGAGCGACGGAGAGCAGATGGGCGTGGGCGGAAGGCCCTCGTGCTTGTAGGTGTTATAGGGACTATCGCTCTGCAGGTCGTCGGCGGTAACCTCGCCACCGGTGACATACATCATGGTCGCATCGCTGTTGAGATAGCGCAGACCATCGAGCTTGCCGGCAAGACGGTTGTAGAAGACCGAGGCCACGTGCGCGCGCTGGTCGGCGTTGAGGCCCTCGCGCTCAACGATAGAGGCCAAGTTGACGATGTCGTAGTCGGACATCTCCACACCGTAGCGTTCCTTGATCTTGGCTTCGCAGCTCGCAAAGTCAAGCGACTTGTACTCGGTCTTAAACTGATCGAGCATAGCGCGAATCACGCCATCGGCCGTCGGCGAATCACCCAACGAATAGGTCTTGGGGAACAAGAAACCCTCGAGCGAATCGTTGGCGGCGCCCTTAAGGAAGCTATAGTCGTCCACGTAGTTGGAGGCCTTGGCCTGGTTGAGGAAGTCTTCCTTAGAGATGCTGTCGTAGGCCTGGGCCACACGGTCGGCGACTTGATCGACCGTCAGGCCCTCAGGGATAGTCAGCGCACTGGAGCCCGCGTTGGGGCCTTCCATGAGCTGCTGAACAACCTTGGTCGCATCCATGAGTGTGGTGAACGAATAATCACCAGGCTTGAGCGACATATCGGCGTTGAGCTTTTTCAACGCCGCATAATAATCCTTGGGATTTTCGACGATATGGTTCTCGGAGAGAATCGAGGCGATAGTATCGCCCGAAGCACCATCGGGAATGGTCACCGTAACCTGCTGACCAGCCGTGACCTTGGTATCCCCACCGGCAAAGAAGCCCTTGACGGCCGGTACGACAAAGAAAGCGATCGCGACAAGCGCAAGCACGGCGACGACGCCACCGATAATCATAGGCACCGGGGAACTTTTCTTTTGAGCACCGCGACGAGCATGCGTGTTGTAGCTCGAGCGGGTCGCCGGAGCAACGCCATGCGAACCGCGAGCGTGATGCGAATGCGATTGGGGGGCCTGCGTTCGCTGGGTAGGTGCCTGCTGCTTAAAGCGGGTGCCGCCTGCAGGCTGGGCCGTACGAGCAGTGGGCTGCTGAGCCGCGTGAGAAGCCGAATGCTGAACCGAACGAGCAGAAGGCTGCTGACCCGTCCGTTGAACAGGTTGGGCCGAACGAGAGAAGGACTGCGCCGGGCGCGCGGCAGGCTGAGCTGCGCGCTGCGTCGGCTGTGCCGGACGCTGGCCAGGCTGGGCAGGGCGCGACGCCGGCTGCTGTGTACGATTCGGCTGGCGCGGATCGGAAGCACTAGGCATGCGAAACCTCCTCGTTTTTACGATCGAGCCACGTCTGCAAAAACAGGCTGGCGGCAATCATGTCGATCTTGCCCCTCATCTGCTTTTCGTTGAGTCCCTGCTCGCGCAGGATACGCTTGGCCTCTTGCGAGGACAGACGCTCGTCCTCAAACTCCAACGGAAGATCGAGCTCGTCGGCAATCTTTTGCGCCACAGCGGCAACGCGCTCGGCCTGAGGGCCGGGCTCACCGGCCATGGTCAGGGGACGTCCGCTTACCAGGATATCGGGCTCATAGTCCTCCACCAGGTAGCGGAACGTCTTGGCCATACCGGTGACCTCGGCAGCCGGAAGCACCTTGACAGGCATCGCCATCTTGCCATCACGGCTCGAGACGGCGATGCCAATCCTGGTCTCCCCTATGTCCAGCGCGAGCGCAACCACAGCGACTTCTTAGATTCTTAGGCGCCGAGCGCGGTCTTAGCGGCCGCGAGGGCATCGGCGATGCCGGCAGCGTTCTTGCCACCGGCCTGGGCCATGTTGGGACGACCGCCACCGCGACCGTCGACCAGACCCGCGATCTGCTTGATCACGTTACCGGCGTGGAAACCGGCCTTGACGGCGTCATCGGAGCCGGCAGCGAGCAGGGCCGGAGTGCCCTTCTCAGTCACGCTGGCAACAACGCAGGCGACAGGGCCGGCGACCTTCTGGTGCACGGTATCCCAAACGTTGCGCAGGTCAGCGGCCTCGAGACCCTGAAGCTCAGCAACAACGAGCTTGTAGCCATTCAGCTCGACGGCGCCCTCGATGGCGCTGGAGATGGCGTCGGAGGAGCCACCGGTCAGAGCCTTCTTGAGCTTATTGGACGTCTCGCGCAGCTCGGCCTGCAGGTTCTCCACGCGAGCGGGAACCTCGTCGACGCGGCACTTGAGCGCAGTAGCAGCGGCGTCAACGAGTGCCAGGCGGTCGGCCATATAGTCGAGGGCACCCTTAGAGGTCACGGCCTCGATACGGCGGACATTGGAGCCCGTGGAGGACTCGGAAATGATCTTGAACAGGCCGATCTCGGCGGTGTTGGCAGCGTGTGTGCCACCGCAGAGTTCGCGGGAGAACGGCTGGTCCTCAGCGCCCACGGAGACAACGCGGACGACGTCGCCATACTTCTCGCCAAACAGGGCGACAGCGCCGGCAGCCTTAGCCTCGTCAATGCCCATGACGCGGGTCACGACCGGCTTGGAAGCGAAGATCTGCTGGTTGACCAGGTCCTCGACAGCCTTGAGCTGCTCGGAGGACAGAGCCTCGAAGTGCGTGAAGTCAAAGCGCAGGTGCTCGGGCGTCACCAGCGAGCCGGCCTGAGAGACGTGCTCGCCCAGGACCTGCTTAAGGGCGGCGTCGAGCAGGTGCGTGGCGGTGTGGTTGCGACGCAGGAAGCCACGGCGCTCGGCGTCGAGCGCGGCGGTAACAGCGGCACCGACGGTCAGCGTGCCATCGGCAACGTGCGCGACGTGGGCATACAGGCCGTTGTGGTTCTTGGTGTCGGCAACGGTCAGAACAACGCCCTCGGCGGAAAGCTTGCCGGCATCGCCCTGCTGACCACCCATCTCGGCATAGAACGGGGTGCGGTCAAGCACAACCTCGACGTCCTCGCCGGCGGCAGCGGACTCGACGCTCTCGCCGTTGCGCACGATGGCGACAACCTTGGCGCCCTCGATCACATCGTTGTCATAGCCGTCGAACTCGGTCGCAGCGACCTTGTCGGAAAGCTCAACCCACACGTCGTTGAAGCTGCCCCAGGCGTCGCCCTTGGCATTGGCGCGGGCGCGGGCCTTCTGGTCCTCCATGCAGGCAGTGAAGCCGTCCATGCCGACGTCGTGGCCAGCGGTGCCGGCGATCTCGACGGTTAGGTCGATGGGGAAACCAAAGGTGTCGTGCAGCTTAAAGGCAACATCGCCCGGAAGCACAGCACCCTCGGCAAGCGCTGCCAGGGCCTCGTCCAGATAGACGCGGCCGTTGTCGAGCGTCGTGGAGAAGCGCTCCTCCTCGGAGGCGACAATACCCTTGACGAGCGCGACGTTCTTGAGCAGCTCGGGATAGGCCTCGCCCATCTGAGCGTTGACTTCGTCGATGAACTTAGTCAAGAAGGCGCCCTCGATGCCCAGCAGGCGACCGTGGAACACGGCACGACGGAGCAGGCGGCGAAGGACGTACTCGCGACCCTCGTTACCGGGGAGGATGCCGTCCGAGATCATAAAGTCGACGGCACGGGAGTGGTCGGCGATGATACGCAGGGAGCGGCTGGCGCCAGAGTAATCGTCGGCGTCATAGGTCTTGCCGCTGATCTCCTCGCCCAGCTTGATGAGATGCTGCATCAAGTCGCCGTCGTAATTGGCGGTCTTGTGCTGCATGATAGCGGCCATGCGCTCCAGGCCCATGCCCGTATCGAGGTTGCGGTGCGGCAGCTCCGGCATGGAGCCGTCCTCCTGGCGGTCGTACTGGGTAAAGACGAGGTTCCAGAACTCCAGGAAGCGGTCGCAGTCGCAACCGGGCTTGCAGTCGGGGCTGCCGCAACCGACCTCCTCGCCCATATCAAAGTAGATCTCGGAGCACGGACCGCAGGGGCCGGTGGGGCCAGCGGCCCAGAAGTTGTCGTCCTCGCCCAAACGGGAGATGTGGTCCTCGGCAACGCCCAGAGAGCGCCACACGTCGTGGGTCTCGTCGTCCTCGGTAAAGACGGTGAAGTACAGGCGGTCAAGCGGCAGCTTGAACTCCTTGGTGATGAGCTCAAAGGCCCAGGCGCAAGCCTGCTCCTTGGAGACGCCGCCAAAAGAGAAGTCGCCGAGCATCTCGAAGAAGGACAGGTGACGGCCGTCCTCGCCGATGCAATCGATGTCGTTGGTGCGGACGCACTTCTGGCAGGAAATCGCGCCGATCTCCTTCATGGTCTTCTTGCCCTGGTAGTACTCCTTAAACTGGTTCATGCCGGCGTTGGCAAGCAGCAGCGAAGGATCGTCGGGAACAAGAGACGAAGAAGGATAGAGCTTAAGACCGCGCTCCTCAAAGAAGTTGAGGAACTTGGAGCGGATCTCGGCCGTAGTCATAGACGGGTAGTCAGCACTCATAGAGGGAATCTCCTCGGTTTCACATCGAAACAGTTCAAACGTAACGATATTACCATCCCGCCGCGCAAGTGCAAAAAAGAGGGCCGGCACAATGCCGGCCCTTCAGCGAAATTGCATGTTAGCGCGTATGAATATTAATCCGAATTACCCCGCTAGTTGTCATCATCGTCCATGGAGCCGTCGATGCCGGTATTGGTATCGTCGTCCGAGTTGGAATCATCGTCTTTGGCGAAGGGGTTTTTGAAGAAACCCGTCGCATCGGGCTGCAGACCAGAGAGCTTAATCCAGGGATTATCGAGCTCGGGCTTGGGCATGGCCTTGGCCTCGGGCGCAGTCTCGTTGCCGATGAGCTCGGACTCGTAGATGAAGGTGTCGTCGCCGAGCGCGTCGTAGGCGGCAACCGGGTTGCCATCGGCATCGCGGTACGGTGTGCCCTTAAACACGGCACCGTCATAGGCCACAAGCTGGCGGCCGGTCTCATTCTCGAAGTAGTACACGAAGATACCCTTGAGGGCCGCACACAGCGGGATGGCAATAATCATACCGATGGGGCCCATGAGTGCCGAGCCAATAACGAGCGCCGTGAGGCTCATGATGGGATGCACCTGCACCGAGCTCTGCATAACCTTGGGCGAAATCACGTTATCGGTGACGTTTTGCGCGACCATCGTCACGATGAGCGTCCACAACGCCAACATGGGGCTGAACATGAAACCGAGCACCGTGGCGATTGCTGCGCTCACCCAAGGACCGACGACCGGAACCAAATGCATGATGCCGGTAAAGATAGCCATGAGCGCCGCATACGGATGGCCGATGATCGTAAAACCGATAAAGGCGAGGAAACCACCGCAGATGGACGTCACGACCATACCGCGCATGTAGCCGCCGACAGAGCGAGAAAGGATGGCGACCATAAAGCGGTACGAGGTCTCCTTCTCCTGACCGATGATGGTGCAAATCTCGTGGTGCATGCGAGGGTAGTCACAGGCCATCCAGTACGCGAGCACCAGACCAAGGAAGATCACGAACAACTGCGAGGCCGTATTGGTGATGAGCGGGAACACACCGCGGCCAAGCTCGGCAGCGATCTGAGACACGTACTTCGATGCAACGGTAACAAGCGACGAAAGATTATCGTCCAAATACTCCTTGAGCGGCGTGTTGTTGAGCGTCTTGGCATGCGAGATCATCTCGTTGAGATCGCCACCCGCAACACGAAGCTGCTCGGGCAGGCGGCTCAGGACTTCCATGATCTGACCAAAGAGAATCGGCGACAAGATGCAAACGACACCGACGAGTACGGCAACAACAACAATAAGCGCGATAAGCGAACCGATGCCGCGATTCACGCCATGGTGCTCGAGCCAGTTGGTGATCGGGGACATCACAAAAGCAATGATGGAGCCGACGGCAAGAAACTCGATAACCGGTGCCAGGATGCCCATAAGGTTAAAGATGACAGCAGCAATAACAATGCAGCCGACAACAGCCCAAATGCGCAGCGTCAGAATGCGGGTGTCGCGCAGCACGCGATCGGTTTGTTGGGGGTGCTCACTCATGAACGAATCATCACTCCGTCAGGGTCGATCTTGTCCTGAATCTTCTTAAGCGTGCGGCGCAGCAGACGCGAAACCTGCACCTGAGAAATACCCAGCTTCTTGGCGATCTCGATCTGGGTCATGCCCTTCACAAAGCGCAGCTCGATCACCTCGCGCTCGCGCGGCGAGAAATCACGGATGGCTTCCTCGATCACTAGGCGGTCATCGGTAAAGTCGAGCTCGTTGTCGTCGTCGGCGTAACGGTCGAGAATCGAGGGGGCATCGTCGGAATCGGACGCACCAGGAGCCTCGATGGGCACCGAGGTATAGGCCGAAGACGATTCCATAGCCTCGAGGACCTCATCGACAGTCACATCTAGATACTCAGCGATCTCCTCAACCTTGGGCGAACGCTGCAGCTCGTTGGTGAGTTTGTCAGTAGCTTGGTTGACCTTGGCCGAGAGCTCCTGCAGACGACGCGGTACGCGCACACTCCAGCCCTTGTCGCGGAAATGGCGTTTGATCTCGCCCAGGATAGTGGGTGTTGCAAACGTCGTGAACTCGAGCCCGCGCTCGGGGTCAAAGCGGTCGATAGCCTTGAGCAAACCCAGATAGCCGACCTGCATGAGGTCGTCGAGCGGCTCACCGCGATTCTTAAATTTGTTGGCAAGAAACCTTACCAGATTCATATGGGACATGACGAGCTGCTCGCGTGCGTCCGGGTCACCGGTCTCTTTATAGCGACGAAACAGCTCGCGGGTTTTCTCCTTGTCCCAAGCGGTCTTACCGCTCCGGGAACGTTCGGTCATATTAGATATCCGCCTTGAGGTCGAGGGAAAGCGTCAGGGGCGCCGCAGTCTTTTCGTAGGAATCGCACACGCTCGCCAAAATGAGCTCGGCATACACAGCGGCCTGGTCATCCTCGTCGACGGTGGCCTGGTCGCCAAAAGTAATAGTCATGCCAACGTGGGTCTCATCGACATCGAATTTGATGGTGATGTCATCGCAGTCGACCGCGGTACAACCAAAGATGAAAGCCTCCTCGGCAGCCATGCGGATGTCCTCGATGCGATCGACAGACATGGAACACAGGGCACCAACGTTGGCTGCCGTCATGCGCACAAGGCGAGCGAGACGCGGGTCGCCGGCAACGGTCAGCGTGATGGGGCAGGTTGCTTCGCTACTCATCGCAGGACTCCTCAGAGGTCTCGGAGGGTGTATAGGTGTAATACTGAGCCCGCTTGGATGCAGACTTCTGAGCCACATCTGCGCCATCGGCGGCCTCGTCCTCCGCCTTGCCAATCAAGACGCGCTCGGTCGGCTGCTCAGCTTCTTCGGCGGCAGCGGAAAGCTTGCGCTCGGCTTCAGCTGCAGGAGCCTTCACCTTATTGAAGAGCTTCTGCACAGCACCGGCGGCAGAGTCGGTCACGCTCGACACAGCATTGCTGGCCTCGGCCATGCTGCCCGTAACCTCGGAAATGTCGCGAACCACGGCTTCGACCTCTACGAGATTGGAGGTAAGGGCATCAACTGCCGTCTTGCTCGACTTAAGCAGCGGCTCCATCTGGGCAAGCGCCGGCGTAAGCTCATCGACAGCGCCATCGAGCTTTGCCACCACAGGCTGAGCCTCGGCGATGGTGTTGTTGAGGTCGTTCACGGTCTTATCGAGCGAGTCGACAACATTGCGGGTCTTGCGCAGGGTAAGCGCGAGCTCAGCGATGGCCCACACGCCGGCAACGGCGAGCAGCAGCAGGGCGATTTGAATGGGACTCATACAAGCCTCCCGGAAAAATCGAAATACAGACGCTTTTCATGGTACCCCAAAGGGGACCGAACATGCCAAGAGCAGCAACGTGGGACAAAATTATCAGCAGCTACCTCGGTGCATTCCCGCTGCGGTCGCGTTCGCTTTGCTCTACGCGCCACTCTTCCCAGCCGCGCCCGGCAGGCTGCCAAAATGCACCGCGTTCCAAGCCTTCGGGCAAATAGCGCTGATCGACCCAGCCTTCGGGATAATCATGTGGATACTTATACACACCGTATTCATCGCTGCCCGGGCGATGGCGATCGCGCAGATAACTCGGCACCTCGCGAAGCCCACTAGAGCGGATATCGGCCAGCGCCGCATCGATCGAAGCCTCACACGCGTTGGATTTTGGCGCCAAGCACACATAGAGTGCAGCCTGAGCCAGGTTAATGCGGCACTCGGGATAGCCAATGACCTCGGCAGACTTAAACGCGGCATGCGCCACCAAAAGCGCCTGCGGGTCGGCGTTGCCAACATCCTCAGAAGCGTGAATCATAATGCGGCGAGCGATAAACTTAGGATCCTCCCCAGCATCGATCATGCGCGCGAGCCAATAGATCGTGGCATCGGGGTCACTACCGCGCATGGACTTGATGAACGCACTGATGATGTCGTAGTGCATGTCGCCGTTTTTGTCATACGTAAAGCCGCGACGCGGGTTGGCAATCTTCACGTCATCCACGGTGATGGGATAGCGCTCCCCCGCCGCAGGCGCTGGCGTTCCCTCGGTATCGGGACGCGTGACGGCAATCTCGCTCGCAAGCTCGAGCGTCGTGAGCGCCGAGCGAGCGTCACCCGCTGCCAGCGTGCAAATGGTCTTGACCGTATCCTCATCGGCCGAGAACTTTCCGTTCAAGCCCTGTGGTGCCTCGAGCGCACGCTCAATAAGCGTGGCGATATCCTCATCCTTCAGATGTTCAAGCTCCACCACGCGCCCGCGCGACAACAGTGCCGAGTTGACCTCAAAGTACGGGTTCTCTGTCGTAGCGCCAATCATAATGACGGTACGGTTCTCAACTGCATGCAGCAGGGCATCCTGCTGCGACTTAGAGAAGCGGTGAATCTCATCGATGAATAGAATGGTGCGGCGGTCGTACGTATTCAGGCGCGTCTTGGCCTCATCAATCACACGACGCAGGTCCTTCACGGTACCCGTGACGGCGCTGACCTCAACAAACTCGCTCTTGGTATGGTTGGCGATAATGTGGGCCAGCGTCGTCTTGCCCGTACCGGCAGGCCCGTACAGAATCACGCTCGAAAGCACGTCGTGCTCGATCGCGGCACGCAGCCATGAACCCTTACCGACGGCCTTTTGCTGGCCCACGTACTCGTCGAGCGAATTGGGGCGCATGCGCACCGCAAGCGGCGCATTCTGAAAGGAACGCTCGCGCGTCGAAGCAGAAAAAAGGTCGTCCATAGCCATCCCGTGTATCAATCAAAAACGTTTTCCACTAACAGTATACCGAATTAATACGAACTACCGTTCGTTAATATAGGTACGGTGCGGAAACTCCAGACCAGGGAACAGCTTGCTCGTCAGCTCACAGAAATAACCGTCCGTCATGCTCGCGATATAATCCACCACGGCTTGATCCTTGTCGTCCTGCCAGGCATAAGTGCGATCATAGTAGGAAAGCTGCTGCTCAATGCGCGAAATATGGTGCTTAAAGATGTAAGAGGACTCGTCGCCACTGTTTAGATCCCGCAGGCAACGGTCGTAGAGCTTTACGAACGCCTCGCGCAGCTCCGCCTCGGAATCGCCTTCGATACCGCCCTTGCTATAGATCTTCTCGTAGTTCTCGCGCTTGGCTCGGCGAATTTCCTCAAACAGGTCCTCGCTCATCTCGATGCGCGGCTTACCATAGCTGTGCTCAACGATATCGATGGAGGCATGCGTGAGGATCCAACTGTTGTAGGCACCGCCCCGGCCATCATCAAAAGCGTCGGGCGAAAGCAGGCCCGCCGCGATCGCATCCTGACGGTCACGACCGACGTAGGCAAGAATATCCGAGATGCGAACGACGCAGCCCTCGAGCGTCATGGGACGCAGATGCTCAATTGCGCTATAGCCCGTGGCAATGCAATCCTCAACCGTCTGGTCAAACTGGTCAAAGGAGCCCATGTCCGAGAGCTCAAACACACGCTGCTCGTACTCGCCGTTATGGCATAGCACGCCGTCGAGCGTCTGGAGCGACACGTTGCGGCCATACAACGCGTCGAGCACGCGAACCGACTGCACGTTATGGAAAAAATAACGCCCCGTACGCTCATGATAGATATCGTTGAGGAAGCGCTCGCCGGCATGGCCGAAAGGCGTGTGTCCCAAGTCGTGACCCAGGCCAATCGCCTCGATCAGATCGCAATTGAGCCCCAGGGCGCGACCGATATCGCGCGCAATGCGGGAGACAAGCTGTACGTGCAAACCGCGGCGTGAAAGATCATCATTGCTACGGAAGCTAAAGACCTGCGTTTTGCCTGCATAACGGGTGTACGCCGGAAGATGAAGTATCTTTTCGGTATCGCGCATAAACGCCGGACGCATAAGCGTGCCTTTGTCGGCGGCGCGATCAATACGACGAATGACCTGATCATCGTTGCAACGATACGGGTTGACATAGCCCGAAGCACGATCGGCGGCAATGCGCTCGACAAGCTCGGGCGACAACGCCGAGGGAATACGGTCCATGCGCGCCTTAATGACGGCCGTTTCTTGATTAGATTCCATGGCATGCTCCTTAAAAAGGATGCGCAATCGGTTACAAAGTGCAGCCCACGACCTCGATTATGGCAAAAATCGGCACTAAAAACGGGAGCAATGGCAGGGAGCGCGATTTTGCGATGAGGCAAGCGACGGCAAGGGTCAGGAGCGCAACCGCAAACGCGACAACGCCGCCCAGGGGATCGAAGGTACAAAGAGCAAAGAGTGCCTTGACGTCCCCCATGCCAATGCCAGGAGCGTGGCGAACTCTACGCCAGAGCGACTCGGTAAGCACAAGGCCAAGGTAGACGATGACCGCAAGACCGGCGTGGTCAAGCGCTGTGTTCAAACCGAGGTCGAGCCAAACGCCCGCCAACGCCGCCACGGCACATGCGCCGGCAAGCTCATTGGGAAACCGTCGCTCTCGGGCATCAATTGCCACGCCGGCAAAGATGCAAATCCAAAACGGGATATAGACCATCGGACTCCTCCTCGAGCTGCATCGCAAAAGCAAAAACCACCACAAAGGTGCCTGTCCCCTTTGCGGTGGTTTTGGTGGTGGTTATTTGGCGCCTTGCATGACCTCGTCAAGGGTAACGTTGACGGCGTGCTGCGTCGGCACCCAGTCGACCTTCAGGAACAGCGCGGCCACCGTGATGGGGATATAGCTGAACATAAAGATCGGGAAGGTAAACAGGTTAGTCACCAGACGCCACTTTTGCGCGCAGTGAATGTGCTTGTACTCAAAGATAGTCGTGAGCAGCGCCAGGATAAAGAAGGTCTGATACATCATGGCAAAGGTCATAATGAGCGAAGCGGCGCACGCCTGCATCTCGACTTCGGTAGCCAAGAAACCATGCGAAAGGCCACCCACAATCAAGAACGTCGCATTAGCGAGCATCGAGATCAGCGATAGCAGCATACCCGGGGCGATCGTCATGAACATGTCGTAGGCGGCAAAGCGATGATAGCGGAACGTCGACTTGACCAGATGCTTACCGTAGGTAAAAAACACCTGGTAAAAGCCCTTGGTCCAGCGCATACGCTGCTTCCAGGATGCCTTGAACGTCACGGGTTGCTCGTCAAAGAACTCCGCCGGCGCATAGCCAATGCGAATACCGTGAATAGCGCAGAACGTAGTGAACTGAATGTCCTCGGTCAGCGTGTGGAACTGCCAACCGTGCATGCCCTCGATAACGCTTGACGAGATAAGGTAACCCGAACCCGAAACAGCGCAGGACGTCTTGCAGATATTACGCGCGTTGTTGAGGAAGCGCGCCTCGCGTAGATACCACGTGGCATTAGCAGCCGAGATCCACGAGCTGCCGAAGTTCTTGGAATTGCGATAGCTCGTGACCACATGGAAGCCCTGGTCAAAGGCATCATTCATCTTGGAAACGTAATCGCGGGAGATAACGTTATCGGCATCGAAGATAAAGTAGCCCTCAAACGTGTCGGGATACTCGTTGAGAATGCGGTCGAAGCCAAAGTCCATGACCCAGCTTTTGCCCTTGCGGGCCAGGTCATTGCGCTCGTAAACAATGGCACCGGCCTCGCGCGCGAGCTGCGCCGTGTTGTCGGTGCAGGCATCGGCGACCACGAAAACCTCGATGAGCTCGGACGGATAATCCTGGTCCTTGATGGAGCGAACGAGGTTGGCGATCACGGCCTCCTCATTATGCGCCGCGATAAAAAAGGCATAGCGATGGAGTTTTTTGGCCTTGGGAGGCGCGACCTCGCCACGAAGAGCGCCAATGACAAAGAAGACCACCTGGTACAGAAAGCAGACCGTGAGCAGCGTGACGACAATCTGGTTGAAGATCACGATGGGTGTGTTGGTTTGTAAAAAGGCGAGCATGCAGGCTCCCAGCAACGCGTAACGTAAACAATCGTATATCTTACCGCAGGCTTACCGAGTTCAAGAAACCACCTAATACTGGCTAGGCTTCGAGAAGACCGAGCTGCGGAACGATTTCATCTCCAACGGCCGTGCGACCGAGCGAGCGCGGAGCCAGATCGTCGAGAACCGCAGCGAGATCCCACGGCAACTCGTCGCGGCACTCAATGCGCTCCCCCGTCACGGGATGGTCGAACGCCACGCGCCAGGAATGAAGGAACTGCCTGGTCAGGCCCTGATCGGCGCGTGCATCGCACTTGCCGTAGAGCGGATCGCCCACGCAGGCGTGGTTGATATGGCGCATATGGACGCGAATCTGATGTGTGCGGCCCGTAAACAGATGACACTCGACGAGCGTATAGCCGTCGTCAAAACGCGTGGAATCGAAGCGCTCGAGGACTTTAAAGGTCGTGATGGCCTGGCGCGCAAAGGGGTCGTCCGAAACCGCCATCTTGACGCGGTCGCGCGTAGAACGGGCGATACCGGTATTGATGGTGCCCTCGTCCATGGCGATGTGCCCGTGGACAAGCGTGATATAGCGACGGTCGAGCGTGCGCGTGCGGATGAGATTCTGAAGCGCGCGCTGGGTGTCGTCGTCTTTTGCCGCGAGCATAAGGCCCGAGGTATCGCGATCCAGGCGATGCACAATGCCGGGGCGGTCCTCACCCTGCACAGTACCAAGATGATCGATGCCGCAGTGGTAGACCAGAGCGTTCGCAAGGGTGCCGCTCTCGTGGCCATGGGCGGGATGGCACACCAGGCCCCGCTGCTTGGAGAGCACAATAAGGTAGTCGTCCTCGTAGCGGATATCGAGGGGAATGGCCTCGGGAATCACGTCGGTCGGGTCGTGCGGCTCGGGCAAGTCGACCGAGATGCGATCGCCGGCGCGTACGGCGTACTTTTTAGAGAGACAAGTCTCACCGTTGACGGCAACGGCGCCTCCCTCGATCAGATGCGCGCAGGCAGAACGCGTGGGGCAGCCGTCATTGGCGCCCAGATAGGCGTCAAGACGCTGACCGGCGGCATCGTCGGCAACAAGAATATGGATGTCGGCCATTAGCGCTCATTCCTTTCGCGAATCTTTCGGGCACGCTCCCCACGCTGCTTGGCTTTGCGCTTGGCGCGGGCCTCGTCACGGGCGTTAAGCTCGGCGGTCGCATCGACCTCACGGGCCGCGGGGCTCAAGAACATATAGCCGAAGAGGGCGAGAACGACGCCCAAGGTAATGCCGATATCGGCCACATTGAAGACGGGGAAGTCGATGAAGGTGGTGGCAACAAAATCGGTCACGAAGCCAAAGGCCAAACGATCGATAGCGTTGCCGATAGCACCGCCCGCAACCATCGCCATGCCCACAACCTCAAGATGGGCGAGCTGGGGTGCACGAACGAGGTACACGGCAATAGCGATAATGACCGCCAACGCCAGCACGGCAAACGCGATGCCATGCCCCTCGCCCATGCTAAAGGCAGCACCGATATTGCGGACAAACGTAAAGTCGATGACACCGGGGATGACAGTCACATGCAAAGCTTCGCCCACGGCACGAACCGCAAGCTTGGTCAGCTGGTCAACAAGCAGCACAACCAGCGCCACCCCACCAGCAACACCCAACCGCCAACGCAAAGGCGGCGTCATATCCCCAGTACGACCCAAAGAAATCCCCTACCCTCAACATCATCGAATTACGTTTAACGCAGTAGATAATCATACATTGACGCAAGCAAGAAGCGACAAATCTCCCAAGAACGGAAACACCGCAGGTAGAGCATAAATGAGCGAGCGGGTCGCATTTGAGACAAGGTGACGTGAAATGAAAGGGCGCTGACCTTTCGGTCGCGCCCTTGAAATTGAACGTCAGATTGTCCAAATGCGGCCCGCGCAGCATCGGCAGG
>CABQLK010000021.1 GCA_902465015.1 uncultured Collinsella sp. | reverse complement strand
TCGACACCGCCGAGTTCGCGATCCCCGGCCTTGACGACGAGTTCCGCGTCATCGTGTCTCCGTGGATCCTCTCCTCGCTGATCACCGATCGCCTTGCCGCTTACTACGAGACGGTCACCAAGCACAACCTCAACTACCGTCGTTACTATCACCAGTTCGACTACTAATCGGTGGCAAATAAGCTACTGATCAAGAAGCACCCTGCCCGGGCGCATGCGTCCGGGCATTTTTATGCCGAAATTCGCAAGAAAGGGGAATCGAATGAGGCAGTTTATCGTGGCGTCCCATGCGCATTTTGCGTCTGGAATCGTCGAGAGCATCGGCCTGCTTTCCGGCGAGCGCGAAAACGTCCATGCGCTCTCTATGTATGTCGACGGAAACGAGGACCTGGTCAAGGAGGCCGCAGCGATTCTGGACGGCTTTGCCGCGGACGATGAAGTCGTCGTTTGCACCGACCTGTTCGGCGGCAGTGTCAACAACGAGTTCACCAAGATCGTCCAGACGCGTCCCAACACGCATCTGGTGACCAATATGAACCTGCCGCTCCTTATTCAGCTGCTGTTCGTGCCCGAATCCACCCCGATCGATGAGGCCATTCGCCAGATCGTCGAGGCGGACGACACCAAGGTCAAGTACGTCAACGACCTGCTGGGGCAGGCCGAACTCGATGAGTTTTAATCACTAGGGAGCACATCATGATTCAGATGATTCGCGTGGACTACCGACTGCTTCATGGCCAGGTTGCCGTTAGCTGGACCTCGGCTCTGGGTGCCGACTGCATCCTGTTGGTGAGCGACACGGTCCTCAATGACAAGCTTCGTCTGCAGGCCCTGTCCCTTGCAAAGCCGGAGGGCTGCAAGGTCGTCGTCAAAAACACCGAGGATGCCGTCAAGGCGCTTCAGAGCGGTGTGACTGATAAGTACAAGCTCTTCGTGGTTTGCGAGACGATCCAGCAGGCCGGTGCCGTCGCCAAGGCGATGGGCGTCAAGAAGATTAACCTCGGCAATGTTGCCTTTAGCGAGAATGCCCGCCAGGTCTCGACGAGCGTGTTCCTTACGCCCGAAAACGAGGCATACGTGAAGGAGCTGCTCGGCGAGGGCTACGAACTGTTCATTCAGATGATTCCGGCAGATGCGAAGACTGACGCCGCGAAGGTCATCGGTTAGGGGCTGTCATGGTTATCAAGACAATCCTGATTTTCCTGATTGCCCTTTTGGGCTATTCCGAGTGGCTGACGGGCACGAGCTACCTCCAGCGCCCGATTGTGCTCGGACCTCTGGTTGGCCTTGTCATGGGCGATGTAGTGACCGGCACCATTATGGGCGCCACGATGGAGCTTGCCATGGTCGGCGCCATCTCGGTCGGTGCCTATAACCCGCCCGATACGATTTCTGGAACCATCCTGGGTGTGTCGCTTGCCATGCAGGCCGGCGCGGACGCTTCGGCGGCCCTGACCCTGGGCATTCCCATCGCAACGATCGTCCTGGCGCTCGATACCGCCCTGGGCCAGCCGGTGATGCTACTGCTGGTGCACCGTATCGACAAAAACGTCGAGGACGGAGACACCAAGGCCATCACGCGCAACATGCTCATCGCCGGTTACGCGCAGAGCTGGTGCGGCCTGCTGATTATTCCCCTGGCCTTCTTCTTTGGCGCCGATGCTGTTGCCAGCCTGCTCAACATCATCCCCGATTTCGTTCAGACCGGCATGGATGTCGCCGCCGCCTTCTTGCCCGCACTCGGCTTTGCGATGCTGGCTCAGATGATTATGAACAAGACGGTGGCTCCGTTTTTCTTCGCTGGCTTCTTCCTCGTCGCCTACTTTGGCATTAGCACGACGGGCGTGGCGATCTTTGCCGCGATCATCGTCGTCGCGATGACGGTTTTGGGTGACAAGAAAAAAGCGGAGCAGCCCGCAGCGGCAACCGAGGATCCTGCGATTGGGAGTGGGTTCGATGAGTTTTAAGTTTGAGTCTTCTTACGACGGGCTGATTTCCCGCGCAGACCTTAAGAAGCTGTTCTGGCGCTCGATTCCCTATGAGCATTCCTGGAACTACGAGCGTATGGGCCATATCGGCTTTATGTGGGCCCTTATGCCGATTCTTCGCAAGCTGTATCCGCAGGATGCGGACTTTAAGGCCGCCCTTAAGCGCCATATGGAGCTCTATAACGTCACGCCGTACATCTCGACGCTCCCCATGTCCATCGCCGCTGCAATGGAGGAGGTCAACGCTACTGACGATAGCTTTGACACGAGCGCGATCTCTAATGTCAAGCTTGCTTTGATGGGACCGCTGTCCGGCGTGGGCGATGCCTTCTACTGGGGCACGCTGCGAATTTTGGCAACGGGTGTCGGCACGTCGCTGGCGCTGCAGGGCTCTATTCTTGGCCCGATTTTGTTCCTGCTCGTGTTCAACGTTCCTCACTACATCATCCGTTACCTGCTGACGTTTGTGGGATATCGCTTTGGCTCGGACATGATCAGCAAGGTCCAGGAATCGGGCATTATGGACACGATTGTCAAGATGGCCTCTATCATGGGCGCCATGGTGATCGGTGCTATGACCATGGAGATGGTCACCGTGGACATTCCGCTCATGGTCGGTGCGGGCGATGGTGCTCAGACGCTCGCCGAGCTGCTTAACGGAATCTTCCCGGGCTTTGTCACGATGGGGCTGTTTGGAATTGTCTATCTCATGCTCAAGAAGAAGATGAATCCGCTGCTCATCATGCTCGTGATCCTACTCGTGAGTATCGCCGGCGCGTTCTTTGGAGTGCTTGGTGTTCAGTAGAGCATCCGTCATAATGAGAACAATGTAAGAGGGGGCGTCGCGCACACTGTGCTGCGGCGCCCTTTTGCCGAAAGGTGGACAAGATGGAGTATCCGCAGCTTGCCGTCATGAATATCAGCCATCGTTATTTTGACCTTGAGGAATTCTTTTCTTCGGCAGCGGCCTCGGGCTACACGTGTTGCGAGCTTTGGACCGGGGCGATGCATCTGTATGTCGATTGCCATGGATACGATTCGCTCGAGCAGGTGCGGGAGCTGTCACAGCGGTATGGGGTTCGGATTGTGGGGCTTTGTCCCGAACAGAACAACCCCAAGCCGTGGAATATCGCGGCGCGCGGGAATGAGGCGCGTGCCCGTACGCTCGCGTACTTTAAGAACGTTGTGGATATCGCGGCGGAACTTGGAGCCGAGCAGGTCATGGTCTCGAGCGGCTGGGCATTTTTGAACGAGCCGATCGAGGACGCGTGGGGTCGCAGCGCCTCGATGCTGCGCGCGATTGCCGAGCATGCGGGAGAGCGCGGCGTGCGACTGGTGCTCGAGGCCCTGCAGCCGGTTGAGTCGATGATCGTGAACTCGGCGGCCGACACGAAGCGCATGATCGAGGCAGTTGATCATCCGGCACTTAAGGCGTGTCTGGATATGGGCGCCATGGCGGTGGCGGGGGATACCATCGACGATTATTTCGATCTGCTTGGCGATGATGTCGCCCACGTGCATTTTGTCGATGTTGCGGCAGATGGCACGACGCATCTTGCCTGGGGTGACGGCAACCGTGATATGCGCGCCGACCTGGATAGGCTGGTGGCGCGCGGCTATCGCGGAGTTGTTTCGGCTGAGACCTATGACGGGCGCTATTTTGCCGACCCCGCAGCTGCCGATGCGCAGGTAATGGCAGAGTATCGTCGTGCGATTGGCGCCTAGGTTGGGTTGGGCTGCGGCAATCTGCCCTATGTTTCCAAATGAATACGGTGTGAGCGGCTGCGACGGATTTTCCCCGCAAGCACTCTAGTATGCTAAAGTACCCAGAAGACCGGCGGAGCTATGCCGGTCTTCTGTTCTACATGAAACACAGCATGAGGAGGCTCACCAGATGACGGCCACACCGTGGGGATTCCGGGACATATTGCCCGAGGAGGCTCAGGCGCGCGAGGAGATCGCATGTACGGTGAAGGGCTGCTTTAGGGAGCATCATTACCTGCCGGTCGAGACGCCGCTGCTCGAGGACAAGGGTTCGCTCGAGGAGGGCGGCCGCATTGCGGACACGCCGTTTAAGCTCTTCGATGACGACGGCCGCCTGCTGGTGGTCCGTCCCGACAACACGCTGCCGATCGTGCGCTTGGTTTCGACCCGCATGCGCGCAGCCGATCTGCCACTGCGCCTGCGCTACGAGGCGCCGGTGGTCCGCGAGTGCCAACGCAATGCCGGTGGCTCGCGTCAGTTTACGCAGCTGGGCTTTGAGCTTATCGGTGCGGGCGATACCGCGGGCGATGTCGAGATCGTCTCGCTGGTGGCCGAGGCCGTGCGCAAGTTGGCGCTTCCCGATGCGCGCGTTATCGCGGGCAGCGTGCGTCCGTTTAAGGAGCTGCTCGCGGCCTGTGAGGATCGCGAACTGGCTGCCGAGGCATTGCGTTGCGTGCACGCCAACGACTTTGTGGGCCTTGATGCCCGTGTGGCGGCAAGCGCCGAGTCCGAGGCCGTCAAGGCTGCCATTAGCGAGCTGCCGCGCTTGCACGGCGGCGCCGAGGTACTCGACCGCGTCGACGCGCTGCTGGCGGCGGCGGGCATTGTCGCGCCGCTCACGCGCGAGCTGCGCGCCCTGGTCGAGGGCCTGGCTCCCGAGGACGCCCAGGTGCTGTCCTTCGACTTCTCCATCATGAACTCGTTTGATTACTACACGGGCCTGGTCTTTAAGGCCTATGCCGGCGGCCTGCCCGATCCGGTGGGTTCGGGCGGACGCTACGACTCCATCTTTACCGGTGCATTTGGCGACGGCATCGAGGTGCCGGCGGCGGGTTTCGCCTTTTCGCTCGAGCGCCTGGAGGCTGCGCGCACCTCGGCCGAGGACGCTGCTTCCGATGGCGATCACGCCGCGGGCCGTGGCACCGAGGGTCCGTTGCGCATTGCCGTGCCCAAGGGCTCGCTCAAGGCCGACACGCTCGACGTGCTCGAGGCCGCGGGCTTGGATGTCTCTGAGCTGCGTGATCCCGGTCGTCATCTCATCGTGCGCGGTCGCGACACACGCGCCGGTGAGGGTGCGGTCAGCGATATCGAGTTTGTCATCGTGCGTCCCAGCGACGCGCCCGCTTTTGTGGGCTGTGGCGGTGCCGACTGCGGCATCTGCGGTTGGGACTCGCTTATCGAGGCAGACCTCAACCTGCTGCAGCTGGTCGACCTGGGCTACGGCCTGTGCACGTTTATCGAGGCGGAGCCCGCGTGGCGCGCCGGCCAGGCCGAGCGCAACTATGCCCGCCGTGGGTCGCTTCGCGTGGCCACCAAGTATCCGCGCATCGCGAGTGCCTGGTATGCCGAGCGCGGCGTGAACGCCGACATCGTTTCGCTGCACGGCAACATCGAGCTGGGCCCCATCGTCGGCATGACCGATCGCATCGTGGATATTACCGCCACGGGCGCCACGCTGCGCGATAACGACCTGGTCATTACCGGCCGCATCATGGACTGCACGGCCCGCTTCTTTGTCAATCCGGGTGCCGCACGTCTGGATCCGCGCGTACGCAATCTGGCAGATCGCTTGGCGGCAGCCGTGAAGGACAAGCATTTTGAGCCCGTTGCGGGCTCGGCACAATAGCGCGAGCACGCACGGGCGCCCCAACGTCCGGGCTGCGGGCCGACTGATGCCGCCGCCCGGTCTCTCGTTTTTTTGAACAAGACCTCGACCGATAGGGGATACCGATATGAAGACCATCAAGCTTGCTCCCGGTGAGCGCCTCGTTACCAACCAGCTCAACCGTAAGGGCGTGCTGCCGCAAAACATCGTCGACGCCGCCCGCGATATCGTGGCAAACGTGCGTGCCAACGGCGATGCCGCGGTGCGCGATTACTGCCAGCGTTTTGACGGTGTTGAGTTGCAGAGCTTCCGTCTGCCGCAAGAGCAGGTCGATGCCGCGCTCGAAGGCCTCGATCCCGCCTTTGTCGCGGCGCTCGAAAAGGCTGCACGCCAGATTCGCGAGTTCCACCAGCGCGAGGTCGAACAGAGCTGGTTTACTACGCGCCCGGACGGCACGATGCTCGGCGTTAAGGTGACCCCGCTCGCGGCGGCCGGCATCTATGTGCCGGGCGGTCGCGCGCAGTATCCCTCCACCGTGCTTATGAACGCCATTCCCGCCAAGGTGGCCGGCGTCAAACGCGTGGTCATGGTGACCCCGCCGCAAAAGGACGGCCTGATCAGCCCCTACACGCTCGCCGCGGCAAAGCTCGGCGGCGTGGACGAGATCTATATGGTGGGCGGCGCCCAGGCCGTGGCCGCACTGGCGTACGGTACCGAGACCATTCCGCGCGTCGACAAGATTACCGGCCCGGGCAACGCCTTTGTCGCCGCTGCCAAACAGATTGTTTCGGGTGACGTGGGTATCGATATGGTCGCCGGTCCCTCCGAGGTCTGCGTGCTGGCCGACGCCACGGCCAAGCCCATGGTGGTCGCGGCCGACCTGATGGCCCAGGCCGAGCATGATCCGCTGGCGGCCTGCTATCTGGTGACCTGCGACGAGCAGTTTGCGCGTGAGGTCGAGGCGGGTATCGACATTCTGGTAGCGCAGTCGCCGCGTGCCGAGATCACGCGCGCCTCGCTCGACAATGAGGGCACCATCGTGGTGGCAGCCGACATGGCTGCCGCCGTCGAGGCGGTGAACACCGTGGCGCCCGAGCACCTGGAGCTGCACTGCAAGGATGCGATGGGCCTGCTCGGCGGCATTCGCAACGCCGGCGCCATCTTTGTGGGCGCTTGGAGCTCCGAGCCGCTCGGCGATTACGTTGCCGGCCCCAACCACACGCTGCCGACCGGCGGCACCGCCATGTTCTCCAACCCGCTTTCGGTGGAGGAGTTCGTCAAGCGCTCGAGTGTCATTTGCTATACGCCCAAGGGCCTGCTCTTCGACGCTCCCGCTACGCAGCGCCTGGCCGAGGCCGAGGGCCTGTGGGCACACGCGCTTTCTGCCGCACTGCGCCGCCGCGTGTTGGAGCAGGGCGAGGATGCCGTGAGCGCCGAGTCGCTCGCCGCGGCCGACCTGACCAAGGTCGCCTGGCCGGGCGACGCCGTGGCGACGGTTGCCGAGGGCGTTGACCCGGCGGCTGTGAGCGCGGATGGCGTTGGCCCGACCGGCGAGGAGGCCTAATATGGCCGAGCTGACGCCCCGTATGAAGGAGCTCGTCCAGCCCTACTTGGCCGGCATTGAGCCCTACGATCCCAACTTTACGCCCACACGCATCAACCTTTCGGCCAACGAAAACACCTATCCCGTGCCGGCCGGCGTGCGCGAGGCGGTCGACGCCGCCCTGGCTGCCACGCCGCTCAACCGCTATCCCGATCCCATGTCCAACGTGCTGCGCGACGAGCTTGCTGCCTGGCATGGTGTGGCGCGCGAGAATGTCTGCGTGGGTAACGGCGGTGACGAGCTGCTCTATAACTACCTGCTGGCGTTTGGCGGCGCGGGACGGACCCTGCTCAACTGCCCGCCGTGCTTTAGCGAGTACGCGTTCTTTGCGTCGCTCTGCCAGACCGAAGTGCGCGACGTGTGGCGCGATCCCGCGACCTTTGAGCTCGACCAGGCAGCCGTGCTTGCGGCGGCGCCCGAGTGCAACCTGGCAATCGTGACCTCGCCCAATAACCCCACGGGTGACGTGGCTCCGCTCGACTTTGTCGCGGCGCTGTGCGATGCGTGCCCCGGCATGGTAATGGTCGACGAGGCCTACGTTGAGTTTGCCGACGATTCGTTTGGCGCGGCCACCACGGCGCAGGGGCTTATCGCCGAGCATCCCAACCTGGTGATTTTACATACGTTGTCCAAAGCGTTTGGCGCCGCCGGTACGCGTCTGGGTTACGTGATCGCGGCGCCCGAGGTCATCGACGTGTTCGCGGCGATTCGCCAGATCTATTCGGTCAATGTGCTGAGCCAGGCGGCGGCGCTTGCCTGCGTGCGTGCCCGCGATGCGTACGCGCCCGTGGTGGCACAGGTCGCATCCGAGCGCGAGCGCGAGCTGTGCGCCCTGCGCGCGATGGTTGCCGAGGGCCTGCCCGTGGAGGCATGGCCGAGTGCGGCGAACTTTGTGCTCGTGCGTACGCCGCATGCCACGCGCGTGCGCGAGCGCCTACGCGACGAGTATTCGATTTTGGTGCGCGACTTTAGCTACGCGCCGGGGCTCGCGGACTGTCTGCGCATTACCGTGGGCACGCCGCAGGAAAACGACGAGGTGCTGGCTGCGTTTGCCGCGCTGGTGAAGGAGGAGATGTAGATGGACCGCTATGCCGAGGTGACCCGCAAGACGGGGGAGACCGACATTGTCGTCAAGCTCGACCTGGACGGAACCGGTGCGTGCGATATCTCGACCGGCGTACCGTTTTTCGACCACATGCTCAACGCCTTTGGCCGCCATGGCCTGTTCGATTTGACGGTACATGCGGTAGGCGACGTTGAGGTCGACGCGCATCACACCGTCGAGGACACGGGCATTGTGTTGGGCGAGGCGTTTTGCCAAGCGCTGGGCGACAAAGCGGGTATTACGCGCTTTGCCGATGCGGCGATCGCCATGGACGAGACGCTCGTGATGGCCGCCGTGGACATTTCGGGTCGCGGCCAGGCCTACTGCGAGCTGCCCGTGCCGACCGAGCGCGTGGGCGGTTTCGATACCGAGCTGGCCGTTGAGTTCTTCTATGCCTTCGCGCGCGATGCCAAACTTACGCTGCACGTGCGTGAGCTGGCAGGCGGCAACTCGCATCACATTATCGAGGCCGCCTTTAAGGCCGTGGGCCGCACGATGCGCCACGCCTGCGAGCTCGATCCCCGCGTGCAGGGCATCCCCAGCACCAAGGGCTCGCTGTAACCTGCCAAAAAGGGACAGGTTTATTTTGGCAGGTTATATCTGCGGAAATGCTGTCTCATACGATGGGCGAACGTTTAACCGACCAAAATAAACCTGTCCCTTTTTGGCAGGTTTTGAATGGGAAAAGGGAGGGGTCGCGTGGGCGAACCGAAGATCGTGGTGGTCGACTACCACAAGGGCAACTTGTCGAGCGTCGTGCGCGGGCTTGCGCGCGCCGGTGCCGCCGCCTGCACGTCGGACGATCCGGAGCAGATTCGCAACGCTGACGGCCTGGTCATCCCGGGCGTGGGCGCGTTCTATGACGCGATCGCCTTTATGCGCCAGAGCGGCGAGGCGGACGCGGTGCTCGACGCCGTTGCCGCCGGAACTCCGCTGCTCGGCATCTGCCTGGGCCTTCAACTATTTTTTGAGCGCGGCAACGAGGGCGTGCCTGCGATCGAGGGCGTGGTCGCCGACGGCAACACCCTCGAGCAGGCTGGCGGTCCCTGGGTCGATGGCTTGGGTATTATGCGCGGTTCGTGCACGCGCTTGGAGTCGAGCCGCCTGAAGGTCCCGCACGTAGGTTGGGACCAGGTGCACATGACGCCCGCCGGTGCGGCCGATCCGCTGCTTGCCGGTTTTGCCGAGGGTGCCAACATGTACTTCACCCACAGCTACGCGGTGACCGACGACGCCGATGCCGCCGATGTGCTGGCGCGCACGCACTATACGCGGAGTTTCCCGTGCATCGTGCGCCACGGCAACGTGTGGGGCTGCCAATTCCATCCCGAGAAATCCTCCGCGCTGGGTCAGCGCATCCTTAAGAACTTCGTCAGCATCGTCGAGGAGGTTGGCCGATGATCCTGTTTCCCGCAATCGATCTGATCGGCGGCAAGGTTGTGCGCCTGGAGCGCGGCGACCGCAGCCGCTGCAAGGTATATTCCGACGACCCCGTGGCCGTCGCCCGCTCGTTTGCCGAGCAGGGCGCGAATTGGGTGCACGTCGTCGACCTGTCCGCTGCCTTTGGCGAGGACGAGGACACATGCGCTGCCAATTCGGCGGCGATTAAGGCCATCTGCGGCGTCGACGGTCTGTCCGTGGACGTGGGCGGCGGCGTCCGCTCGCTCGCGCGCATCGACGAGCTGGCCGGCTATGGCGCTCGCCGCATTGCGCTGGGCACCGTGCTGGTGACCGAGCCGGGTTTTGCCGAGGTGGCAGCCCAAGGCTTTGGCGAGCTGCTGGTCGCCGACATTGCCGCATGCGACGGCCAGGTTAAGGTGAACGGCTGGCGCGACGGCGCGGGCGTGGCGCTCGACGATGCCGTAGCGCAGCTTACCGAGCTGGGCTTTAAGCATCTGGTGTATACCGACATCGCGCGCGATGGCATGCAGACGGGCATCGATGTGGCGGCGTATCGCCATGTGGCGCAGGTCGCGGGCTTTCCCGTCGTGGCTTCGGGCGGCATCTCGACGCTCGACGACATCCGCGCGCTTGCCGCGGCAGGTGGGGGTGCGATTGAAGGCGCCATTACCGGTCGCGCGCTCTACGAGGGCAACTTTACGCTGGCCCAGGCGCTGGCCGCCGCCCGAGGGGAGGAGTAGCCCATGCTTACCAAACGCGTAATTCCCTGTCTGGATGTTAAGGACGGCCGCGTGGTCAAGGGCGTCAACTTTGTGAGCCTGCGCGATGCGGGCGACCCGGTGGAGCTGGCCCGTGCCTACGACCGCGAGGGTGCGGACGAGGTCGTATTTTTGGACATTACCGCCACGAGCGATAACCGTGCGACGACTATCGAGATGGCGGCGCATGCGGCCGAGGAGCTCGCCATTCCCTATACCGTGGGCGGCGGCTTTCGCGACTTGGCGGGCATGCGGACCATGGTTGCTGCCGGTGCCGACAAGGTGTCGCTCAACTCGGCGGCCGTGCGCGACCCGTCGCTGATTAGCCAGGCTGCCGCGGCGTTTGGCAGCCAGGCCGTGGTTGTGGCGATCGATGCCAAGCGTGTCGGTTTGCCCGGCGCATCCGGTGCTGACAAGTGGGAGGTCTTTACCGCAGGGGGTCGCAACGCTACGGGTATCGACGCGGTGGCGTGGGCCGAGGAGGCGGCTCGTCGCGGCGCCGGCGAAATCCTACTGACCAGCATGGATCGCGACGGCACCAAGGCCGGCTTTGATTTGGCGCTCACCCGCGCCGTGGCGCGCGCGGTGCCGATTCCCGTCATCGCGAGCGGCGGCGTGGGCACACTCGAGCATTTTGCCGAGGGTGTGATCGAGGGCGAGGCCGATGCCGTGCTGGCGGCCAGCGTCTTCCACTTTGGAACCTTCAGCATTCGCGAAGTCAAAGAATATATGGCCTCTCAAGGTATTCCTGTGAGGTTGGACTTCTAGTGCTGCGGCTTGCCCAGGCACCCGACCTTCCGGCTCCAACCCTCCTCGCGTACTTAAGTACGCGTCGTCGGGCTTGTCGCTCGGAATCTCGGGCACCTGGACAACCCTCGCCGACATGTGATGTTTAAATTGGGGAATTGAAATGAGAGAAATTACTACTCCAGCGGATCTTAAATACGACGCCAAAGGATTGATCCCTTGTGTGGTTCAGCAATATGACACCGGCGAGGTGCTTATGGTTGCTTGGATGAACGAGGAATCGGTGGGGTTGACGCTCAAGACCGGTACCACGTGGTTTTGGAGCCGCAGCCGCCAAGAGCTCTGGAATAAGGGCGCGACGAGCGGCAATATGCAGGAGGTCAAGGAGCTCTGGGCCGACTGCGATAGCGATACGCTGCTGGTCAAGGTCGACTCGCCGGGTCCGGCCTGCCACACCGGCAACCGTACCTGCTTCTTTAAGCGAGTGGAAGGGGGAGTGCGATGAAAGTCGTGACGCCGTTCGAGGTCGCCGACTGCAACACCGAGCTCCTCCGCGCGGGCGTGCCATGCCGCGTGCACCTGACTGATGCCTGCGGGGCGCAGTCGCTTTGGCTCGAGGCCGAGAAGGAAAGGCTCGATGAGGCCCATGCCGTCATCGTCGAGTTCTTTGAGAAAAAGGGCGCAAAGCCTCGGTTCGATGAGACCGGTACCTACTTTACGCTGCAGTAACGAGAGGAAATAACCATGGGAGTCAGAACAGCTAACGTGCAGCCGGGAAATATCGGTGAGACGCTGACGGGGCTGGCCGAGGTGATTCATGGCCGTCGCGACGCGTCGCCGCAGGAGAGCTATACCGCGCGTCTGTTGACCGACGTCGAGGACGAGCTGCTCAAGAAGCTTGCCGAGGAGGCGAGCGAGGTCATCATGGCCTGCAAGGATAACGATCACGACCACATCCGCTACGAGGCCGGCGACCTGGTCTACCACCTGCTCGTGACGCTTGAGCGCTACGGCATCACCCTTGACGAGCTGGCCGGCGAACTCAACGCCCGCCGCCACTAGTCGTTTAAGAACGTCCCCAATGGCTAGTCTTAGGCGAGGGGCGTGGGTTGCCATTCGCCGGTGGAGTGGGGGATGTCGAAGGTTCGATAACCGCAGCCGTAGGCGTGGGCTTGCGCTTCGCGGATATTCCAACAGATGTCACAGGCGCGGTGTGCGTCCGAGCCAAAGGTGATTGGCACCTCGGCGTGGGCGAAGCAGCGCAACAGCCCCGTCGAGGGGTAATAGTCGTCGAGGCCCTTGCGCGGTGCGGCTGTCGAGACCTCAACGCGGCGGCCCGTGTCGTGAGCGCACTCGGCCATCTGTCCCCAAAACGGCGCGGGGTCAAAGTCGGGCGCAAAGCCTTCCTTCGAAAAGCGCATGACCAGGTCGGGGTGGGCCATCACATCAAAGTTAAGCGGGCTCTCGCAGGCGCGGCACCAGTCATCGACATAGCGCTCCCACACACCGCGCACGCCCAGGTTTTCCCAAACATGCAGGTTGGTGTCGTCGTCGATCCAGCCGCAGAGCGAATCGGGTGTATCGGGGCGAGCGACGTCCTCCGTTCCCGCCGTGCCCGCGGCGCCGGCCATGATATCGCCGGGGTTGCCAATCCAATGCACGCTGCCCAAGCGCACTATGGCACCCGCGGACCAGCGCTCGACCAAAGGCTCACAGCCCTCGTACCAGTCGCATTCAAAACCATAGATAAGCTCGAGCTCCGGCGCGATCTGCGCGGCGAGCTTGCGGGCGTCCTCAAAGGCCAGACGATGTGCCGGCAGATCGCCTTCGACGACCTGCACCTCGCAGTTAGCATCCATGCTGGCAGGTAGGGTGAGGTGGTCGGTCGAGACTATAATGCGGCAGCCGGAGGCCGCGGCGGCGCGGATGTTCTCCTCAAACGAGGCATGGCCATCCGAAAACGAGGTATGGGTATGGCAATCGACCAGTGGGCAGGCGGACATGGCGACTCCTTTGCGTCAAGCGAATTCGCTCCATTGTAACGGCGCGGTCCCCGCTGCGATGAGCGCACTGGGGGCCGAAATCGACTGGAAAGGACGGGCAGCGCATAAGGGCGAGCTCGCGACATCGGTCTTGCTCCAATACATGTACATCAGCCTCTAAAAGCTGCAAGTAATGACATGTTTGAAGGCTGATGTACATGTTCGGCTGAGGCGGTGGAGTGCCGGTTTCTTGCGGACAAGGAAAATCGCGCTCATCACGCGCCGTCACACTCGTGCAGCCCGCGATGTGCTAGCGTTTGAGTGAACAAAACGAGCCCGCGCGGAAAGGATCCAGACCGTATGCAATGCGATAGCACATCCCCGCTGTCTCGCGAGACCGATGCGCCCGAAACTATCGTCAAGCTGGAGTGCGACATCGACGACGCGTCGCCCGAGGTGCTTGCCTACGCTGCCGATTGTCTGCGCAAGGCCGGCGCTCGCGAGGTGCATTGGTTGCCGCTTTACTGCAAAAAGGGCCGCCCCGGATGGCAGCTGCAGGTGATCTGCTCGCACGAGGATATCGAGCGCCTGCAGACGATTATCTTTTTGGAGACCACGACCAACGCCGTTCGTCGTCAGGTGATGGAACGCGTTTGCCTGCCGCGCCGATTCGAGCAGGTGACAACGCCTTGGGGCGAGGTATCCGTTAAGGTGGCGACCCTGCCCGACGGCAGCGAGCGCGCGGCTCCCGAGTACGAGAATTGCGCCCGTCTTGCCCGCGAACATGACGTGCCGCTCCAACGCGTGATGCAGGCGGCTCAGAGCGCGGCGCTGCGATTCGAGTAACACGGTAGATGGGCTCCATATCCGCCAGACCCCGTATTCAGCCCCCATCAACTCCACTTCGAAAGGACTCCCCATGAAATACCTCATCGCCTCCGACATCCACGGCTCGGCATACTGGGCCGAGCGCCTCTGCACTGCTATCGAATTCGAGCAGCCCGACCGCATTGTGCTGTTGGGCGACCTGCTCTACCACGGCCCGCGTAACGACCTGCCGCGCGACTACGCCCCCAAGCGCGTGATTCCGCTGCTCAACGCCCTGGCTGACCGCATCATCGCCGTCCGCGGCAACTGCGACGCCGAGGTCGACCAGATGGTCCTCGACTTCCCCGTCATGGCCGACTACGCCACGCTGTTCGACGAGACCGGCCGTGAACTGTTCCTGACGCATGGCCACGTTTTTGGCGCCGGCATGCACAACAGCGTCGACCACGCGCCCGCGCTGCCCGAGGGTTCCGCGCTCGTCTACGGCCACACGCACATCAAGGTTAACGAGGAAAGCGCCGCGCACCCGGGCCTGTGGCTCTTCAACCCCGGTAGCGTGAGCATCCCCAAGGACGGCTCGCACAGCTACGGCATCTACGAGGGCGGCGCGTTCCGCCACGTGGTCATGGAGGAGGAGTAGCCATGGCGCAGCACATGGCTCAGCAAAATGCCGAGGGCTCGCGCGATCTGTCCACGCTGGTAGACGCGTCGGCCGAGCTGCAGCATCTGGTGCAGACCATCTGGCGCCTGCGTCAGCCCGATGGCTGCCCGTGGGACCGTGAGCAGACGCACCGCAGCATCGGCAAGAACATGATCGAGGAGGCCTACGAGGCACTCGACTGCATCGAGGCGGACGACGCAGTTCACCTACGCGAGGAGCTGGGCGACGTGCTCATGCAGGTCGTGCTGCATGCGCAGATCGCGGCGGATGCCGGCGAGTTTACGCTGGCCGACGTGGCGCGCGATATCGACGCCAAACTCATTCGCCGTCATCCGCACGTGTTTGGCGATGTAGATGCCGACAGCTCCGACGAGGTACTCAAGATTTGGGACGAGGTTAAGCTTGCCGAGAGGGCTGCCAAGGACAAGGCCGTGGCGGCAGGCGAGGCTGCGCCCGAGGGCCTGCTCGACGGCGTGCCCACGCATCTACCGGCGCTGATGCAGGCTCAGAAGGTGTCGCGCAAGGCGGCCGCCGTGGGCTTTGAGTGGGAGACGGTCCAGGATGTGTGGGACGAGGTCGCCGAGGAGCGTGCCGAGTTTGAGGCCGAGGCCCCTGGCTCGCCCGAGCGCGAGATGGAGTTTGGCGACCTGCTCTTTGCCCTGGTCAACGTTGCGCGCAAGGAGGGCATTGACGCCGAGAGCGCCCTTCGTGCCAGCACGGCAAAGTTCCGCCGTCGCTGGGCCGCGATGGAGCAGATGGCGGCCGATGCTCACGTGGATCTTGCCGAGCTTTCGACCCACGGCCTCAACGACCTGTGGGATGCCGCAAAGGCGGAGGAGTAAGACTGCGGGAACGACGGGCTGACATGTCTCATCGTTCCCGCTAAATTTTTCGAAAATCAAGTGTATCCCTCGGCTAACTTAGGGCATAATGCAAAAAGTGCGACATGGCTAACTTATGAACCTGCGCGCCTCTACAGCGTGCAAGCCGCGTCGCCAAGCATTCAACCCGTTTCCAAGTGAGAGGGAGACAACATGAGCGATATTTTGGACGTTTACGGTCGCGAGGTGCTCGACAGCCGCGGCAATCCCACCGTCGAGGTCGAGGTCGTGCTCGAGGACGGCAGCTTTGGCCGCGCAATGGTGCCTTCGGGTGCTTCGACCGGCGCCTTTGAGGCCTGCGAGCTGCGCGATGGCGACAAGGGCCGCTACCTGGGCAAGGGCGTTTCGCAGGCCGTCGAGCACGTTAACAACGAGTGCGCTAACGCCGTCGTGGGCCTCGACGCCTTCGACCAGCGCGCCGTCGATGCCGCGCTGATTGCCGCGGACGGTACCCCCAACAAGACCAAGCTCGGTGCCAACGCCATCCTGGGCGTGTCGCTGGCCGTCGCCCGCGCCGCTGCCGAGTCGGCGGGCCTGTCGCTGTACCAGTATCTGGGCGGCGTCAATGCCCACCTGCTGCCCACGCCCATGATGAACATCCTCAACGGCGGTGTGCATGCCGACAATAACGTCGACTTCCAGGAGTTCATGATCATGCCGGTGGGCGCCCCGAGCTTTGCCGAGGGCCTGCGTTGGTGCGCCGAGGTCTACCACACCCTCAAGGGCGTGCTGCACGAGGCCGGCCTGGGAGGCGGCGTGGGCGACGAGGGTGGCTTTGCCCCCAACCTTAAGACCAATGCCGAGCCGTTCGAGTACATCACCAAGGCCGTGGAGAAGGCCGGCTTTAAGCCCGGCGTCGACTTCATGTACGCCATGGACCCGGCCTCGACCGAGTTCTACAACGCCGAGACCGGCATGTACGAGCTCAAGGGCGAGGGCGTGGAGTACACGAGCGCCCAGATGGTTGATTACTGGGAGAAGCTCGTCGACACCTATCCCATCATCTCCATCGAGGACGGCATGGCCGAGGAGGACTGGGACGGCTGGGTCGAGCTTACCCGCCGCATTGGCAATAAGGTGCAGCTGGTGGGCGACGACCTGTTCGTCACCAACACCGAGCGCCTCAAGAAGGGCATCGAGCTGGGTGCCGCCAACGCGATCCTGGTCAAGGTCAACCAGATCGGCACGCTCACCGAGTCGCTCGAGGCCATCGAGACCGCCAAGGAGGCCGGTTACGCTTGCATCGTGAGCCACCGCTCCGGCGAGACCGAGGACTCCACCATCGCCGACCTGGTCGTGGGCGTCAACGCCGGACAGATCAAGTCGGGTGCCCCGTGCCGCAGCGACCGTATCGCCAAGTACAACCAGCTCATCCGTATCGAGGACGAGCTCGAGGGCAGCGCGCGCTACGCCGGCAAGGCCGCGTTCTACAACATTCGCTAGGCACGCGGAGGTCGCGGGGGCGGGGAAGACTCGGATTTGCCTTGCTCCAGCCGGGCGCTGTTGAGCACCATTGGGCGCTGGGCCATATGACTCAGCGCCTTTTTTATGTCGAGCAAAGGCTGGCGAAGGCAGTGCGGGCGCTCGTGCTATAACTAGAATACTTAGCGCAAACAAACCTCAACCGCACAAGGCGCACATGGATCAGATTTACGACAACAGGTACTATTCCGCCGGTTCGCGTGAGCCGTCGCCTCGCCGTGCGCGCACGGTGCAGCTCGGTGGGTCCGCCTACGCCGGCGCCGACCGCTCCATGCAGCGCCCGACAAGTACCTCGCGCCCCAATGCTCAAGTGAATACTTCGACAGATGGACCAGTGCGCCCGGCACGTTTGTCGCATGCTCAGCGCTCGTCGACTCAAACGCACGATAGGTCGAGCAGGCCCTCGAACCGTTTTTCGGGCTCGGACTTTATGCACTACGCCAACGACAACGCGGTGGTCAAGGCGATCTACGACTTTACCCACGGTCCTCAGCGAGGGCTATTCATCGGCATCGTCGTTGCCCTGGTGCTCGTGAGCCTGTATTTCCCCGTGCGCGACCTGTACGTGGCAAAGCGTTCGAGCGATATCTTGGCCAAGCAGGTCGAGATTCGCCAGCAATACAATGATGGGCTGCAAAAAAGCGTCGACAAGCTGCTCTCGGAGGAGGGTATCAAGGATGCGGCATCCGAGGACCTGGGCTTGGTGATGCCCGGCGAGAAGAGGATTGAAGTGCAGGGCCTGGACGGCGATTCGGATGCCTCGTCGAGCCAGAAGTCGTCGAACGCCAAGAAGGCCAGCGAAGTTGCCAAGGAAATCGAAGAAGTCGGTAAGGACGCGCCGTGGTACATCCAAGCGCTCGACATGCTGTTTGGGTTTAACGGCGTCGAGGGCCAGACAGTCGTGTCCAACGGCAAATAGCGCCCGGAGGGGAGCTCGCAATGACAAATTGCAAACGCTATAAGGTGGCCGCGATCGACCTGGGAACGGTGTCGTCGCGACTGGTGCTGGCGCAGGTCGAGGCCGGGGCGATCGTGGAATCGTCCAAGCATACCGAGATCACTGACTTGGGCGAGGGCGTGGACGCGACGGGGCGCTTTTGCGAGGCGGCCGTTGAGCGCGTGCTCGCTGCGTGCCGCATGTTTGTGGACGAAGCCCGTGCCTTTGGGGCCGCGTGCATCTGCACCACGTGCACGAGCGCCGCACGCGATGCGTCCAATGCTGCCCTGCTGCTGGACGGCCTGCGCGATCTGGGGCTCGAACCGCAGGTGATTCCGGGCGAGGTTGAGGCGCGCCTGACGTTTTTTGGCGTAGCGCACGACTTTGCAGGCGAGCGCATCATCGTCGCCGATTCGGGTGGCGGCTCCACGGAGCTCGCGACGGGCGTCTATGCGCCTGAGCGCGGGGTCTTTGCGCTGGAGGGAACGCGCTCACTGGACATCGGTTGCCGTCGCGTGACGGAGCGGTTTTTCTCGGCGCTGCCGCCAACGGACAGTGAACTTGCCGCCGCTGGCGCATGGGCGGGCGAGCAGTTCGGGGCTTACTTTGAGGGCCTGCCTGTCGACTTTGAGCGCGCCGAGCGCCTCGTCGCGGTGGGCGGTACCGTTACCACGCTCGTGGCGCTGGTCCGCGAACTGGAGCCGTACGACTCGAACTTTGTGCATCTGCGCGAGCTTTCGATGGAGCAGATCTTGGCCGCTATCGAGCGCATGTCTGCGTTGGATGTTGCAGGCATTGCCGCGTTGCCGGGCGTGCAGCCCAAGCGCGCGGGCGTGATTCTGGCCGGCGCCGTGGTGATCCGCGAGCTCATGCGTGCCGGCGGCTACGATGCGCTCACCGTAAGCGAGAACAGCCTCCTCGCCGGCATGGCCGCCACCATCAACGAGGTTCTCGACGGCGCGACTCCCACCATCGCCTGGACCCCCAACCTCAGCGCCCTTTAACCATCCCCTCATAAGTTGCGGTGAAATACGGACTAAAATCGCCCTTTCGGGCACCAAACAGTCCCTATTCCACCGCAACTCAACAGCCGGCACCTGGGGACGTTCCTTTTCTGCCGGCACCTGGGGACAGTCCTTGCGGGGCGTCCCTACAGCGCCTATGCCAGCTTGTCGATTTGCCCAATCTCCCAAAGCGGAATATTGACGAGCATGCCCTCGTCTCTATATGCCGCCAGGGAGCTCCTCACGCAACGCTCGAGTTTGAATTTTTCGCAGGCTACTTTCAGACTCTTCGCTTTAAGGTTCTCTGCCGCCTTGACCTCAAGCGGAAGCACGGTTCCCGCATGGTCGATGGCAAAGTCGGTTTCGGCATTGCCGGAGGTAGAGGACCAATACGCGGGAGTTTTGTCCTGGAGCAAAAGCTCCTGCGCGACGTATTGTTCGGTCAGCGAACCTTTGAACTCGGTAAAAACAGCGGATCCGTTAAGAACGATGGCCGGAGAGAGACCGGAGAGCGCTCCGAGGATGCCGGTGTCGATGCAGAACAGTTTGAAGCCCGAGAGGTCTTCGTAGCTCGAGAGCGGCGCCTTTAGAGCGGAAGCACGTGGCACCTTATGAACGATTCCGTAGTCCGTGAGCCACTGGAGGCTTTCCTCGAAATCGCGTGCGCGCGCTCCGGGACGAAGGGCGCCATAGACAAACTTCTTGTTCTCCTTTGCAAGCTGGCCGGGAAGGGATTTCCAAACCAACCTCATGCGCTCGACGATGCGGGCGGGTGCATGTTTGCCAAAATCGGATTCGTAAGCCTCGATGATTTGCTGCTGAAGCCTTCGGGCTTCGATGAAGTCGCGTGTCTCGGCGAAAGCGGAGACAACTTCGGGCATACCGCCGACAACAAGGTATTCCTTGAGCAAGCGCTCGAGCTTTTCGGTAACGTTTGCCAGAAGGTTCATGTCTGCGGCAAGGATGGCATCGGCGAGCGGGTTGCCGTCGACGGCACGAACGAACTCGGCAAACCCCATGGGACGCATGGTGAGCTGGTCGATTTTGCCGACGGGAAATGACTCGTTTTCGCGTCGGAGCGCGAGGCCCATATAGGAACCGGCTGCTACGATGTGGTATTCGGGTGCAAGCTCGTTGAAGTACTTGAGCGAGGTGATCCCGCGTGGCGCCTCTTGGATCTCGTCGAAGATGATGAGCGTGTCTTCCGGCGTTACGGTTTGGCCACGTAGGAGTTCTATCTGGGAGATGATGCGCTTGGGGTCGAGGTTCCTATCGAACAGCGAGCGTGTGCTCGGCTCGAGCATAAAGTCAAAACGAATGACGTTTCGATACTGCTGGCTTGCGAATTCGTTAAGAAGCCAAGTCTTTCCTGTCTGGCGGGCTCCCTTAAGCAAGAGAGGTTTGCGATTCGCCCTTGATTTCCAAGCGATAAGTTCACTCATAAGCTGTCGCTGCATATTGCCTCCCAACCCTCTCGGCTAGTATAAGGCCATTTGGGAGTTTCCATCGGAAAATGTGGGAGACAACCACGTTTTTCCATCGGAAAATGTGGGAACACCAACCTAAGTTGCGGTGGAATAGTTCCTAAATGGGCTGGTAAACTGCCAAAACAGGAACTATTCCACCGCAACTTAGAGCCCCGCCGGCGTGTAAAAGAAACGAGCCCGCATCCCCGGGGGACACGAGCTCGTAAAAGCCAAATGGTAGGGGCGGTGGGACGTCCGCGCATTTGCTGCGCAAATACGCACCGGCTTCGGCCGCCTGTCGGCGCCCTCGCCGGCTCGCTTCGGACGCTGCGCGTCCGCTTAACGCTCGCCCCCTCGCGGGTTCGAGTCCCACCGGCATCTAAAAGAAGCGAGCCCGCATCCCTGAGGAACACGGGCTCGAAAGCTCCATATGGTAGGGGCGGTGGGACTCGAACCCACAATCCTTGCGGCGAGAGATTTTAAGTCTCCTGCGTATGCCAATTCCGCCACGCCCCCGTGAGACTAGAAGTCTAGCACAAGCCGTCCGTTACGCGTTGACGGCCATCGAGTGTTGGCCCGACTTCTCCAGGAACTCCTGGAACTTGGCTTCGTCGCCCTTGTTCTGGTACTGCAGGGCTAGCAGGTACTCCAAGCGGCAGCGCTTGACCGGGTCGTCGCCGACATCCTCGAGCATGCGCTCCAGCTCGGGAATGTCGTTGTGGCGCTTGAGGATCATCGTGTCGTACATCAGCTGACACTCGTGCGCAACTGCCTCGGCCTGACCGCCCTCAAAGCCCTTGATCTCGTGCAACAGCTCTTTGGACTTTTTGCGGTCCTCCTGGCCAACATAGTAGTTAAAGGCCTTAATCACCAAGTCGACGCGCTGCATCTTGGGGAGGTTGAGTCCCAGCAGTAGGTCGAACATCTCGCTGGCGCGCTCGTGGTCCTCGCGCAGCAGATAGGAGTTCAGACGCAGGTAGTCGCGGTTGTAGCGCGGGTACAGCATGCTGGTGAGTTTGCCGTCGAGCAAACGATCGAACTCGTCCCACTGCTTGGCAGCCATAAGCTGCTGCAGGCGCTTAAACGTGGTGCGTTTTTTGACGCTAAAGAACACCGACACGGCGATGCAGATGATAACGACGGCGGTCCAGAGGGTGCGGGAATCGGGCATATTAGGGTCCTTAGTCGCTCATAAAGCGAGCGGTATGACAACACGTACTAGATGTATTATACGCAGCGCGCAAGCAAACTGGCATAAAAGCTCATCGAGGCCGAGTGCCATCGCTCGCTGCGGTACACTTACCTAAAGTAAACCATGAAGGGAGACATTACCTATGAAGAAGATCGTTTTGGCTTGCGGTGCTGGCGCTGCTACTTCCACGCTCGTTGCCCAGAAGGTCGCTACTCTGCTCGACGCCAACGGTTATGCCGACAAGTACGAGATCGTGCAGTGCGCCATCTCCGAGGCCAAGGATTACTGCGACGAGGGCGCTGACCTGCTGATCGCCACCACCGTTGCCCCCGAGGGCCTCACCTGCCCGTACGTGAGTGGCGTGCCCTTCATGACCGGCATGAACCGCGTTGCCGCCGAGAAGGCCGTTCTCGACGTCATGGCTCAGTAGGCGCTGACTGCATGAGTGAGCAGAACGCCAACCCGGTAGAGCTCTTTGGTATGCGCGTTGCCCATGTGGGCATTAACGCCACCGACCCGGCAGACGCCCTGGAGATCGCGGAGCTGTTCTCGACGATGATGGGCCTGCCCGTCACCGAGACCCCGGTTTCGTACTTTAACGATTCGCTGGTCGAGATCATGAAGCAGAACGGTCGTGGCACCAAGGGCCACATCGGCTTTGCCGTTAACGACATCGATGCAGCTGAGAAGTGGTTTGCCGAGCGCGGGCTCGAGGTCAACGAAGAGTCGCGCGCGCTGCTGCCCGACGGTGGTACCAAGCTCGTGTACTTTAAGCGCGAGTTCGCCGGTTTCGCCGTGCACCTGTGCCGCGAATAGCGCACAAGCTGCCATAGCTAGCAAAAAGGGATAGGGCCGCGTGGCCCTATCCCTTTATTTATGCCGAGGGGCTTCCTACCGCGGCAGGCGAATCGTAAAGCGGCTGCCGACGCCCTCGACTGAGGTCACGCCAATGACACCGCCATGGCTATCGACGATCCACTTGGCAATGGCAAGCCCCAGGCCCGAGCCCTGCGCGCCGGCATTGCGTGCGTTGTCGGCGCGGTAGAACCGTTCAAACGCGTGAGCTGCGGATTCCTGGTTCATGCCGATGCCCTCGTCCTCAACGCTTATGTCGATTGTGCCCGCGCCCGCATCCGGCGTTATGCCAAATGTGACGGTCGTTCCCGCGTCCGAATACTTGGCGGCGTTTTGCACGATCACGCGTAGCGCCTGCTTCACGAGTGCCACGTCGACGGGCGCGTCGCAGCGCGAATCGCTGACAAGCGCGGTGTCGTACGCCAGCCGATACGTGTGCGCGGTATCGATCATCTGCGATTCCTCGCATACCTCGCCGACCAGTGCGGCCAGGTTGGTATCCGCACGCCGCAGGACCGTGCGCCCGGCATCGCCGCGTGCCAAAAACAGCAGCTGCTCCACGAGCTCTTGCATGTGCTCGCTTTCGGCCTTGAGGGACGCGATGGATTCTGCCAGCACGTCCGGGTCGTCTTTGCCCCAGCGATCGAGCATGTTTACGTAACCCTGAATCACCGCGATGGGCGTGCGCAGCTCGTGGCTCGCATCGTTGACAAAGCGCATCTGTTGCAGTTTGGCCTCTTGCATCTGGCGCAGTAGGCGGTTGAGTGCAACCTCGATGCTTGTCAGGTCGGCGTCGCCGGTAGTGACGCTCGGCGAGTCGACGCTTGCGCGCTCGATGGCTTGCTCCAGTGTTTCCATCTTGCCGCCGGCGAGTTGCATGCGGCCGAGTTCGTCCACGCGCAGGGCCAGATCGTTGAGCGGCGCCATGGTGCGGCGCACGCGGCGGGCGCCGCCGAGCATGTTGAGCACGCTGATGACCTGCCAACCCACAACGACAAGGTAGAGAGGCCATAGCGTGACGAGGTCCTGCGCGAGGGGGAAAGTCTTGGTGGTACGCGCAAGCTCGACGGTATAGGTGAGCGTTGTCAGGTCCCAGCCGCGCGCGGGCGTCAGCGTCATGCCGCGAACGGTGGCGCTGGGGATCCATCCTGCGGTAAACGCGCCGTTGGGCAGCGTCTGGTTGTATCCATAGACAAGGATCGCCGCCACAATCACTACTAGCAGCAGGTCGAGCCAAACGTAGCTCATCAGGCGGCGCCACATATAGCTCCAGTTGATGGCGCGGGCGATGGAGGTGACGCGTTTTGCCTCGGCGTTACGCGCGGCAGACATAGCCCACCCCGCGCACGGTCTGGATGATGCGGGCGCCGCCGGCGTCCTCGATCTTGGCGCGTAGATGCGCGATGTGCACGTCGACGTTGTTGGTGTCGCCCACGTATTCGTAGCCCAGCGCCTCGTGCGCAATGCGCTCGCGCGTGAGCACGGTCTCGGCATGCGCCATAAGCAGGGCGAGGACGTCGAACTCGCGGGCGGTCAGCACGATGGGCGAGCCGCCGACCGTGACTTCGCGGCGGTCGGGATCGAGCGCGACCGAACCCACGGTGAGCGCGGCGGGGGAGGGCGCGGCTGAGGTCTTGGCCGAGTCTCCAGCCGGGGGTATCGCAGCGGCACCCGTAGCGCCCTCCCCGGCCCCAACGCCGCCAACGCCCGAAGCCGCCCGCACGGCCTCCGAGCGCTTCAGCGCAACGCGGATCCGTGCGAACAACTCCTCAATCGCAAACGGCTTGGTCAGGTAATCGTCGGCGCCGGCATCGAGCCCGGCCACCTTGTCCATCACGGCATCTCGCGCGGTGACCATAATCACCGGCACATCCTTGTGCTTGCGGACACGCCGCAGGACCTCCATGCCGTTGAGCTGTGGCAACAGCACATCGAGCAGAATCAGATCGTAGTCGCGCTCCAGCGCCAGGTCCACGGCGGTGCGGCCGTCAGCGGCGTGCTCCACTTGGTAGCCCTCGTGCTCCAGCTCGAGCGTCACAAAGCGGGCGATTTTCTCCTCGTCCTCTACGATCAGGATCCGTGCCATGTGTGCCCCCGTCTGCGATTACTTGTCGTCGTTCAGATTTTGCTTGATGTCGTCCGCGGCGTCGGCGGCGTGATTCATAAGGTTGTTGATGCTGCCGGGCACGTCGCCGTCGCTGTCGATGCGGTAGCGCATGCCAAAGAACAGGCCAATCAGCATCAGCCAAATCGTAGCGCCCCAGGCAAACAGGGCGATGATGGGGATCAGGATGGGGATGTTGAGGATGATCGCATCGCGGCGCGTGGCGATAAACTTGGTGTCCAGGCTCAGGCGGAAGAGCTTTTTGAGGTACTCCCACACGCTGTCCATCTTCTTGGAGAAGTCGGTCTTTTCGCTCGACTTCTCGTAGGCGGCCTGCGCGGCGACCATCTCGGCCGAGGGCTCATCGACCGGCACGGACTCGGTGGCGGCGTGCGCCGATGTGGTCTGCGTCTTGCCCTGCGACTCGAGCCAAATGATGGCGTCCAAAACGTTGCCGTCGGCGGCGTCGAGCGCGGCCTTGGCATCGGTGTAGCTCACGTTGCACTTGGTGCGGATGGTTTCAACTTTTTCGAGGTCGTCCATGACCTGTCCTTTCGTTCGATGGGCGCGACGCCGGGCGATCTGCCCGGGCGCGAGCGTTGCGTTCGGCGGCCTGCGTTGCGCGGCGCCGCCCCGCCCTTGGTCGAACTCTATAGTGCAGGTTATAGATTAAGCGATTCTTGAGCCAAGATTAACGTTGGATGAGTTTTTGGGTAGCGGTGGGAAAAGTATTAGACCTCGATAGCGGGGGATGTGGTGCCGGTGCAAAACGGCGTCAAAGGTTGGTCGAGCAGGCGGTTTCTCCATTGATGTCCGCACAGCATGTGACACTTACCCTGCCGTCCCGCTCTGCCGCGGCGGCATGCGTCTGAACAACGACCCTCTAAGGAGTTCGATACCGATGAGTGACAACGCAAAGCATCTCGCAAAGAAGTGCGTTAAGGACGCGGGGCCGTGCCTCGCGCTGTGCGTAGCCGGCGCAGCGGTCGCGCTGTTGGCTGTTCTGGGGCCGTTCGACGTGCTCCGAAGTGCCAGCTTTCTGCATGTTTGCATGGCTCTTGCCGGCGCCACGATGACCGGCGGCGTGCTCGATTTGATCTTTTGGGTGTTTGACCCGTTTGGATGGAAGAGCGAGGGGTAGGTCCCAAAGGATGGAAGGGCTGGAACGGTTGACTTAGTGATCGTGCAGAATGTGGGCTAGCGACTTACAGGGAAGTGGTGATCCGATGACGGTCTATGTGACGGGCGATATTCACGGCGGCGTCGACATGCAAAAGCTTCGCGACTGGGATCTTGGGGATGGTCTGGCAAGTGACGACTATCTCATCATTGCGGGCGACTTTGGCTTTCCGTGGGATTTCTCTGCCGAGGAATGTGCCGACATCGCCTGGCTGGAGTCGCGCCCCTATACCGTGCTGTTTGTCGACGGCAACCACGAGCGTTTCGATCACTGGTCGGAGCGCCCCATGGAGCTGTGGCACGGCGGCCTGACGCAGCGCCTGTCGGACACCTCGCCCATCCGACGCCTGACGCGCGGTGAGGTTTTTGAGCTCGACGGCTCAACGATCTTTACCATGGGCGGCGCCACGAGCGTGGATAAGGAATACCGCATTCCGTATTCCAGCTGGTGGCCGCAGGAGCTGCCGGACGAGCGCAACTTTGAGGAGGCGCGGGCAAAGCTCGACAGCGTGGGTTGGAAGGTCGACTATGCGATCACCCATACCTGCTCCACGCGCATGCTTTCGCCCACGCTTTACCCGGCACCTGGCTGGAATTATCCCGATGTCGATCGACTCACCACGTTTTTCGACGAGCTGGAGGACCACCTGGACTACAAGCGCTGGTACTACGGGCATTTTCATCGTGACGCCAACCCAGCCGAGTGCCACACCGTGCTCTACGACTGTATTGTCCGCCTGGGCGACGAACTCCAGCCCTGGGATGTCGCGTAGGGGCGGGGTGGCTGGCTACTCGACCGTTACAGTGATGTTTTCCCGATGCGTGCGGATAACATCCCAGCTAAAGTGCTCGACCAGCTGCTCGGCAGAGCGCGGTGTGGCGTCCGGCGCGATGCCTGTTTGCCCGGCGAGCCAGCCCAGTAGTGCCTCGGGCGCGCCAAAGCGGGTGCGGAGCTCGCCCAGGTCCAGGTCGCGGTCGCGCTTGGAAAGGCGGCGCCCGTCCGGCGACATGAGCAGCGGAATGTGCGCGTAGTGCGGCGTGGGAAGTTCCAGCAAATGCTGCAGGTAGATTTGGCGCGGCGTGGAGCCCAGCAGATCGCATCCGCGCACGACCTCGGTGACGCCCATGGCAGCGTCGTCGACCACCACGGCTAGCTGGTAGGCAAAAACGCCGTCGCTGCGGCGCACCAAAAAGTCGCCGCATTCGGTGGCGAGTGCTTCGCATTGGGCTCCATACGTGCGGTCCACGAATTCGATCACATCGTTTGCGAGGTCGTCGACGGCGGGTACGCGCAGGCGCGTGGCCGGAGCGCGCAGAGCGCTGCGGCGGGCAACCTCCTCGGCAGAAAGGTCTCGGCAGGCGCCGCGGTAGATGGGCGTGCCGTCGCTGGCGTGCGGCGCGCTCGCGGCGTGGAGTTCGGCACGCGTGCAAAAACAGGGATAGGTGAGGCCGGCGTCTTGCAGCTGACGCAGGGCGTCCTCGTACAGATTCAGGCGATCGTGCTGGTAGTAGGGGCCTTCGTCCCACTCCAGTCCCAGCCAGGCCAGGTCGTCAATCAATTGAGTGGCAAGTTCCGGGCGCTTGCAGCGATCGTCCAGGTCCTCGATGCGCAGCACGATGCTGCCGCCCTGGCTGCGGGCCGAAAGCCACGAGCACAGGCAGCTGAACACGTTGCCCAAGTGCATGCGGCCCGAGGGCGACGGGGCAAAGCGGCCCACGACGGGGGTGGGGGCGGAGGCGAGCTTGCTGTTGGGCGCCGTCGACGTGGCCACAGTGGGCGTTGCTATGTTGCGTGCGTTGATATCCATGCGGACGAGTATAGCGCGGGGCGCGGTGGGGGAGACGCTGCCGTGGCCTGCAAGTTGCCGAGGCCGCGCGTTGCGCGTGCCGGACCACCGGCTCGACAGCTCGATCGTCGCCCGCCAGCCCAACCTCTCAAACGACAGAAACCCCGGCAGCTCTTCGCAACTGCCGGGGTTTCCGCGGAAAAGGGGGACATGATCCTCGAGCGAACGGCAAAGGGGCAAACCGTTTTCGCTCAACTGCTTTATGCCCCTTGCTCGCGGACTCAACCAGCGCGCGTCGCGGCAACACAAAGCCGCTACACCTGTGACGGAGCTATGAAGTGGTATCTATGGCCGGAGCGGGCTATGCCAAGGAGTGTCCCAGATTGCCGGCAGATAAGGAACGTCCCCAGGTGCCGGCCGCGGGTGTGACTTTCATCCCGTTTGGCGCTCCGGTCGCCTAGATGTTCGTCATGCGTACCCGCAAACGTGGGACAATGGCGCTGTTGGTTTTACAGACAAAGGATGTGCCCATGAACACCCTCGCCGCCAAAGTCAGCCGGCAGCGCCACCTGTTTGCGCGATTCGCTTCCGTCTGCGTGCTCGTCACGCTTGCGTTGTTGCTGCTGCCTGTCGCCGCGCACGCCGACGGCTACTCCATGACCCAAACCTATATCGGTGCCACGGTCGAGGCCGATGGCTCGCTGAGTGTTGTCGAGGGACGCCAGTTTGATTTCGACGACGACATCAACGGCGTGTTTTGGGAGATCAATACGGGCTCCAACCAGCAGGGCGGCACGGCGGGCGTCGACGTGCTGAGTGTCGAGGAAGAGGACACCGCGTTTAACAAAGTCGATAGCGCGAACAAGGGCGACTCTGGCGTCTACACGGTCGAGCAGACCGGTGACGGCGTAAGGATTAAGGTGTTCAGCCCTCACGAGAGCGGCGACAGCGCAATCTACTACGTGAGCTACACCATGACCGGTGCGGTTATGAACTGGGCCGATACCGCCGAGCTCTACTGGAAGTTTGTGGGCGACGGCTGGTCTGCGGATTCCGATGACGTCGAGATGGAAGTGCGCTTCGCAAATGCCGCTGCCGGGACGGCGGCCGTCAAGGGCGATAACTTCCGCGCATGGGGCCACGGTCCGCTGACGGGCGACGTGTCGCTCGATGAGGGCGAGCCCATGGTCACCTATACCATTCCCTGCGTGCATCAGGGCGAATTCGCCGAGGCACGCATCGCCTTCCCCAGCGACTGGGTGCCGCAGCTTGCCGCCTCGGGCGAAGAGCGCATGTCAACGATCCTGAGCGAAGAGAAGGAATGGGCCGACGAAGCTAACGCCCGCCGCGCTCACGCTCGCATGATTGCCAATGCACTTGCCGTGCTAAGTGTTGTTGCGGCGGTGGCCTTTACCGGCACAATCGTTATGCTCAAGCTGCGCAAGCGCAAGCCCAAGCCGCTTTTCCAGGACGAATATTTCCGCGATGTGCCTTCGGCCGACCACCCCGCCGTGCTTTCGGCCCTCATGAGCTGGAACGAGGTGCCCGATCAGGCATATATCGCCACGCTCATGAAGCTCACTGACGACCGTGTGATCAAGCTGGAGCAGGCGACCGTGACCAAGGCCAAGAAGGGTCTGTTGGGGCGTGAAAAAGAAGAGCAGACGTATCGCGTGACGGTGAGTGATGCGGGCTGGAAGTCGGCCAAGGGCATTGACCACATGGTGCTCAAGGTCTTCTTTGCCGGTGCTAAGCCTGACGAGAACGGTGACCGTTCGCGCACGTTCGACGAGCTGCAGCACTACGTCAAGCAGCACGCTACACCCGTGGGTGATAAGCTCGAGGACTATCAGAACACCGTTAAGGGCAAGCTGGCCGATAGCGAGTACGTTGCCTCGGACGGCATTGTTGCAATGGTGTTTTGCCTGGTTCTTGGTATCCTGATTGCCTTTGTTCCCGTGGGATCCATTTTCTTTACCGATGGCGCACAGGCGAACATTACCGCCGCGGTTATCTCGGTGCCGATTGTGCTGGTGGGTATCGGCGTGGGCCTTACGTTCCGCCGCTTTACGCCGGAGGGCGCCGAGGTGGCGGCTCGCTGCAAGGCACTTAAGCATTGGCTCGAGGACTTCACTCGTCTAAAGGAAGCCGTCCCGGGCGATCTGGTGCTGTGGAACAAGCTGCTGGTGATGGGCGTTGCCCTGGGCGTTTCGAAAGAAGTGCTGCGACAGCTGGCCGAGGCCGTGCCTGCGGACCTGCGCAACAGCGACGATTTCTACGACAACTACCCCTGCTACTGGTGGTACTACCATCATTACGGTATCGAGTCTCCGCTCGATTCGTTCGATGACGTGTATCACGAGAGCATCCGTGAGCTGGCGTCGAGCTCCGACAGCTCGGGCGGCGGCGGAGGCGGTGGCTTCTCTGGCGGCGGAGGCGGCGGCGTCGGCGGAGGCGGCGGCGGAACGTTCTAGCGCGCTCTGATTTTTGGGATGGATCTTCTCCGGCGACTGCCGACGGATCCATCCCATTTTTATGCGCTACCTACGAAGACTGTCTCCAACGACTAGTCACTGGGAACGTTCCTAAATGACTAGGTATGGCTGCCGGGTTTAGGCTGTTAGATCGAGTTCGTAGAGGAAGCTTTCGCGCGGCATGTCGTGACGGCGCTCTTCGCGGTTGGCGCGGTGCGTGGCCGTGCGCTTAAAGCCGTGCAGCTCGTAGAACTTCCACGAGCAGTTGGAGTCGGTGTACAGGTGCGCCCTCGTCGCTCCAAGCGAGGACAGGTGCGAGACGGCGGCATCGAGCAGAACCGTGCCAACGCCCAGGCCATGGACATCGCGATCCACGGCAAGCAGCGTGACCTCGTTGTCGTGCGGCAACGGGCTGCTCTCGAGCAGGCGGTTGTTGGTTCGGATGGTTGCGCGCACAAACGAGAGATACTCGGCGCACGCATCGGGCTCTAGCTCACGCATCTGCGATAGCAGCGCGCGTTCGGTATCCATCCAATGCTCGTTGATAGTGGCGCCGGAGCTCTGTCCCGCACGCGCGAGCGAAATGCCACGCGCCTGACCGTCGATTACGGCAACCTGTGAAAACGTCGACGACGAAAGGCAATAGGCGAGGTCGCACGCGGCCTCAAGGCGGTTGTACTCATCGTTATCCGAATTGTTATGCCAAAGCTGCTGCAGAATCAGCGCGATGGCGTCGAAGTCTTCGGTATCAAACGGTCGGTAGAGAACCCGCGAGACCATGGTGCCTCTTTCTTTTGCGGATGCATATCGAGCACAGTTCTACCACGCCATTGGCATCTAATTATGGTGCCCCTGTGTTCCATGAACTCACCGTGCCCGGTGCCATGCCCATCCCCTCCGCTCGCAAACTTTTTCTGCACATGCGCCCGTTGCGGGGTGCATCGATGCGCTCGATGCGCTACATTAAATCAGTATTTTCAATGCCGCTGCGCGAGCGCTGCAGATCGACGTATCACCGACTCACAGAGCACGGCGGCGTACCAGACAGGAGGACTGCATGGGATCTGATGTGAAGATCGCACGCGCGTTGATCTCGGTTACCGATAAGACGGGCGTCGTCGATTTCGCACGGACGCTGGTTGACGACTTTGGCGTCGAGATCATCTCTACGGGCGGCACGGCTCGTGCCATCGAGGACGCGGGCATTCCCGTAACCCCCATCGAGGAGTTCACGGGCTACCCCGAGATGATGGACGGCCGCGTTAAGACCCTGCACCCCAAGGTTCACGGCGCGCTGCTGGCCCGCCGCGATTCCGAGCAGCACATGCAGGAGGCCGCTCAGCACGGCATTAAGCTGATCGACCTGGTAGTCGTCAACCTGTACGAGTTCGAGAAGACCGTCGCCAACCCTGAGGTCACCTTCGCGGACGCCATCGAGCACATCGACATCGGTGGCCCCTCCATGCTGCGCTCTGCCGCCAAGAACGCCACGAGCGTTACCGTCATTTCCGACCCGGCCGACTATGATGCCGTCCTGGCCGAGATGCACGAGACCGGTGGCTGCACCACGCTTTCCACCCGTCGTCGCCTGCAGGTGAAGGTCTACCAGACCACCGCCGCCTACGACACGGCCATCTCCCGCTGGCTCGCCGCCCAGGCAAGCGACGTGGCGGACACCTCTGCCAAGCTCGAGATTTCGCTGGAGAAGGTCGACGACCTGCGCTATGGCGAGAACCCGCAGCAGAAAGCCACAGTCTATCGCTTTGCCGAGGGCTGCGAGAACACCGCGAGCTCGCAGTTCCCGCTCGTGGGCTCCAAGCAGATCCAGGGCAAGCCGCTCAGCTACAACAACTATCTGGATGCCGACGCCGCTTGGAACCTGGTCCGCGAGTTCGACGAGCCGGCCTGCGTAATCCTCAAGCACCAGAACCCCTGCGGTTCCGCCGTTGCCGAGGACATCACGGCTGCCTACGACCGCGCTTTTGCCTGCGATCCCAAGAGCGCCTTCGGCGGCATCATCGCCTGCAACCGCGAGGTTCCCTTTGATCTGGTTGAGCACTTTGCCGATCAGAACAAGCAGTTCGTCGAGGTCATCATCGCCCCGAGCTACACCGCCGAGGCGCTCGAGCGCATGGCCAAGCGCCCCAACCTGCGCGTGTTGGCGACCGGCGGCGTGGACCACGGCGCTCAGGTGGAGCTGCGCTCCGTCGACGGCGGCATGTTGGTGCAGGAGGTCGACCACGTGACCGAGGATCCCGCGACCTTTACGTTCCCCACCGACCGCAAGCCCACCGACGCCGAGATGGCCGAGCTCGAGTTTGCCTGGAAGGTCTGCAAGGGCGTTAAGTCCAACGCCATCCTGGTCTCCAAGGGTAAGGCCGGCATTGGCATGGGCCCGGGTCAGCCTAACCGCGTTGACTCTGCGCTACTTGCCTGCGAGCGCGCCGAGGACTTCTGCGAGCGCGAGGGCGTGGAGAAGGGCGGCTTTGCCTGTGCAAGCGACGCGTTCTTCCCGTTCCGCGACAACGTCGACGTGCTTGCCGCGCACGGCGTGACCTGCATCATCCAGCCCGGCGGCTCCAAGCGCGATGACGAGAGCATTCAGGCCTGCAACGAGCACAATATTGCTATGGTCTTTACCGGCGCCCGCCACTTTAGGCACTAAGTTTCGCCCCGGAACAAAATAATCTCTGCAAAAGACGGCTGCTCCGTTTGAACTGCCTCCCATTTCTTGGACATGAGAAATGGGAGGCTTTTTATGCGTGTCG